>NZ_JBGULU010000068.1:0-2914 GCF_045116495.1 Methanobrevibacter sp.
TAAATTGTCAGTTTATCAAATTAGAAAATTTCGGATGAAATCCAACTAGGCTTCCAATTCGACATCATAGATTGTTTTACATTAACAAGTTAATGGCCAACAATACATAGTAACTTGCTAGGAATAAATAAGAGATAGCAAGCACCATATTTTCAACAGCAAGAATGTCTATTCCTCCAAATTTGATTGGAGTGTTTTTAATTGAATTCTCTTTCCAGTTCATAAAAACACCATTAATATGCATTATTGTATTAGTGTTTTAGAATTGAATATTTTGTTTTAAAATTATTTATAATTTCTTATTTTTAAAAATAAAGATTGTTTTTAGAATATAAAATTGTTTTTAGAATAGAATATTGCCTTAATTTGGAAATTAGTAATGAATGAAACTTTTATATAGTTTGACGTTCATAATACCATATAACATCTTAGGATGTTTTGGCGGCGCAATGTCAACCAATAGATATGCATATTGAATGAGGATGTGTCAAAATTTGTTTAACAAATTTATCCTTATTCAATTTTAAAAAAATCTATTTTTTTGCTTAATATTAACTTTATTGATGTGAATTTTACTAAAACTCAAAGTCTGTTGTAATTTCCTGTATACTCTCACTTTGCATCAGAATATTAACCAATCTCTCATCCAAATCTGCATGATTATCATGATAGTCAATTTCACCCAGTTCACTTCGGATTTTATAAGCCAAGTGTTCCTCATCCAAACTGAAGTATGAATTAATATTTTCCTTATTTCCTCGAGCATCAAGTCTGATCCATTTATTTAAATCTTTTATATACACCGTATTTAAAGCATGAATCATATAACCTTCACTTGCATCATCTGCTCTTGTAAGAAGCTGATAACTGATGCCTGACGGAATTCCATCTGCTCTTAAAAGTGCTGCAAGAAGACATGATTTTGTCCAGCAGATTCCAGTTTTATTTTTAAGCACATCACTGGCAGTTCTTGAAACTATATTTGTTTCAATATCCCACGAGTGAAGAATTTCATCCCTAACAAAGATGTAACTCCTTTTGATATAATCCAAATTATCCTCTGATTGATTCTTTAATTCCCGAACCCTTTCTTGGATATGAAAATTCATATAATCAATGCTTGGAGTTTCTATTAAATAATCTTCCATTTAATTACCCACACCATTAAAATTAGTTAAATATAAAATAAAATAATAATATTGTTTTATAATCCTAAAAAACTTCATAAAATGGATTTTGCCCGTATACTAACTCTCTTGAATCATTGCTAGAATACCCTTCGCTCCTCGAGCAACCCTCGAAACGGGCAGCCTATCCAATGCTGGGTTTCTTCTAATCATCGACAGCTAAAACTTTCCTCATAAAAGGACCGTAGGCATTGGTCAAAAAATGATACGACAATAATAATATATAAAAAATAATATTTAACTATTTTCCAAAATGAATATTAAAAAAAGAATGAAATACAAAGTGAAATTAAATTAACCTACTAAAAAAAGACAATTTTCCGTGATGATGTCAGAATACTGCAAAATTAAACTACAGCCAACATTCCAAATATAAAAATAAAAAAATAATGATTAAAAAGTAGTGAATACTTATTTAATCATTTCGAACTATAAAGAAGCAGAAAGATTAAGTTTTTCTGTTAAATCTTTGTATCTGTTTCTAATAGTTACTTCAGAAACATTTGCAGTTTCTGCCACTTGTCTTTGAGTAATTTTTTCGCCAAGTAATACAGATGCGATGTATAAAGTTGCAGCTGCTACACCAGTTGGTTCTGGGCCGTTAAGTAAACCTTGCTCTTTAGATTTGTGTACAATATCGATGGCCATAGATTCGACTTCACCGGATGCACCTAAAAGAGAAGCAAAACGTGGAACATAATCTGCAGGAGATGGTGCTCTTAATTTGATTTTTAATTCTCTTGCTAAAAATCTGTAATTTCGACTGATTTTCTTTTTGGAAACATTAGTTGCATCGGAAACTTCGTCTAAAGTACGAGGTAATTCGCAACGTCTTGCTGCAGTGTAAACGGCAGCGGCCACCATGCCTTCGATACTTCTACCGCGAACAAGGTTGTTTTTTGCAGCAGATCTGTAAATAATTGCTGCATCTTCCCTAACAACTTTTGGAAGGCCTAATTTAGAGCATACTCTGTGAAGTTCACTTAAGGCAATTGCTAAGTTCCTCTCACCAGTGCAAGAAATTCTGAGTCTTGAATTTATTGCCCTAATTCTGCGGTACTGATCCTTGTTTCTTTCAGGAATGCGGTTACCGTTAACATCACTGTTACTTTTACCCATAACAGTGGATAAACCTTTATCAGAAATGGCGAAAGACATTGGAGCTCCTGTACGAGTGCGTTTTAGTCTTTGTTCATTATCAAAAGCCCTGTATTCAGGACCCATGTCCATGATACCTTCTTCAATAACATGACCGCAACGTCTGCAGGAAAGTTCCGCTTTTTGAGAATCATGAACTAAATCAGTAGATTTACATTCAGGACAATATGTTGGTTCTTCTACTCTTTGTGTGTTTTTTTGCTTACGTTCTCTTCTACGTCTAATTTCTTCTTTTCTAGAAATTTTATATGGGTTAGATGTAATAATATCATCCTCCTTCGGATAAAACATCAAATACAAAAAGTTCAACAACCATTTACAAAAATAAATCTAAATAATTTATTAGAATGTAAAATCCCCAATATTAATTAAATTTCCAATATCCATTCTTAATACCTCCTGGTGTAAATATTTTGTGATGTTGATAAGTATTAAAACTGAATTTGTATAAAGTCATGGTTACGATTGAATATAATTATAATTATAATGAGCTTGCAGCGAAATGAAATTCCCATAGAAAACCATAGTACACAAACAAAACACAAAAGGACTTCACTACTGGGATCGAA
>NZ_JBGULU010000069.1:0-16864 GCF_045116495.1 Methanobrevibacter sp.
ATTAAAATGATGTATCACAGAAAAGCAATGAGAAAAGAAGCTGGAATGGGAATGCGTGAAGGAAAAGAGGATGCAGGACCATTATAAAAAAGGTGTAAAATGGAATATGAAATAACTGCCGAAGATAAAAACGCAACCTATGTGGTTCTTCCGGCATATAACGAAGCGACAAGAATCCAGCCTGTAATTGAAGACATTGCAGCGAAAGGATATAATATGGTCATTGTCAATGACGGTTCAACAGACAATACTCTGGATGTTATTCTGGAATCCAAAAGGAAATATCCAAATCAAATCCATGTCTTTTCTCTGATGATTAATCGTGGGGTGGGTGTTGCTACCCAAACAGGATTTGATGCCGTTTTGAAATTCAATCCGAAATATGTTGTCAGTATGGATTCCGATGGACAGCACTCAGCCGATGATTTGGATGCCGTGATAACACCATTGGTTACAGGGCAAGCCCAGGCAGTTATAGGCGTAAGGCCACTTGAGGACATGCCAAGAAGCAGAAATTATGCAAATGCCATAATGAATCTTTTAACAAGAATTTTTTATAGGGTGGACGTAAGCGATTCTCAAACAGGTTTCAGGGCCATTACCCGAGAGGCACTGGATAAGATTACCATTAATGCTACAGGATATCTCATATCTTCAGAATTCATACGTGAAATCAATGACAATGATATCCCATTTGCAGAAGTTCCAATCAAAACAATTTACACTCCAGAAACTCAAGCAAAAGGAACAAATACTGCTGCTGCAATAAAAATATTGCTTCAAATGATTAGACATCAATTTTAAGGTGATAATATGTTATTATATTCTTTAATATTTCCAATTATTTCTATTTTGGCCATAGTTTGGTTTATATTCAGATACTTTAAGGGGAAAAATTCTATAGTTACAACAGTATTGTGGACTCTTTTTTGGATTATTGTGGCAATATTTTCACTTTTCCCAGATTTAAGTAATCGATTTGCTAAATTGGTAGGTATAACCCGTGGTTTAGATTTTATTATCATTTTAGTATTCATAATATTGTTCTACACTGTTTTAAGACTTTACTTTATTGTTGATAAAATGCAGAATGATATGAATACCATAGTAAAACAGGTAGCAATACAAAATGAAATCACTCTTGATGACGAAGAGGAATAGGTCATGTTATATTTTAGAGGATGTACTGCAAGAGAAAAACAGACAGACATTGCAAAAGCCACAGAAAGACTTCTTGAAATTGCGGGTGTTGATTTTCATACATTGGATGATGAAAAATGCTGTGGGTCTGTATTGCTCCGAACAGGTTTCACAGATGAAGCCGCAGAGCAGATTAAAAAGAATACTGAAATTCTTAAAGATGAAAAGATTATCACTTCCTGTGCAGGATGCTATAAAACATTAAAGGATGATTATGAAGGTCTGGATGTTATACATATCTCACAGCTTTTGGATGAATTGATTAAAGAGGGTAAGTTGAAATTGTCCAAATCTGATTTGGAGGTTACCTATCATGATTCCTGTCATTTAGGCCGTCATTCAAATGTATTTGACGAACCTCGAAATGTTATCAATTCCGTTGCAAACCTTGTTGAAATGGAGAATACTCATGAAAACAGCCTGTGCTGCGGTGCGGGCGGAGGAGTTAAATCAGCTTATCCGGAAATTGCAAGTCAGATGGCACAATCAAGAATTGCACAGGCAAAGGAAACAGGTTGCAAAACATTGGTAACTCCATGTCCATTCTGCAAGCTTAATTTGGAAAATGAGGATATGGAAGTATTGGATTTAACAGAATTTCTTGTAAAGTATGGTGATGTTGATGAAGGCAAGTGAACTTGAAACAATGAGAAAATCATTCAATACGGTTAAAAAGCGATCAAACTCTATTAAGGAATCATCATCTACTAAAAGATTAATCAAAAGGGTTCGCGAAATCAAGAAATATTCCATTGAAAACAATGATAAACTATTCAGCCAGACTCTCGAATCATTTAAACGAAATGATATTGATTTTAAAATAGCAGATACTTCTCAGGATGCTTTGGATATCATTGATGAATTGCTTGAAGAATATGGATGCACTACAATAGCTAAAGCAAAATCAAATACTTTGGGTGAAATCAATCTTAAGGATCATCTTAAAGGCACTGACATTGACGTTGTTGAAACAGACCTTGGAGACAGAATTCTGCAGCTTAAAAAAACTGACAATAAGCCGGTTCATCCAACTGGTCCTGCTTCTCATTTAAATATATCAAAAATAACTGACATTGTCAATGAATCTCTAGATGCTAATGTTCATCCTGAAGCCAGGGAGATTATGGAAACCGTAAGAACTGATGTTCTAAAACGCCTTGAAAATGCCAATGTAGGTATAAGTGGAGCCAACGCTATAGCATCTGAAGAAGGATCCCTTGTAATGGTGCACAATGAGGGTAATATTTCGATAGTTTCACTCAAGGATTTGCATATAATTGTAGCTGGAATCGATAAAATAGTGCCTTCACTGGAGGACGCAATATCAGTTGTGAAGCTTGAAACAATCTTTGCAACAGGAAACTATGTAACTTCATATATGAATGTTATTTCAGGACCTTCAAAAACAGCAGACATTGAGAAAAAGTTACTGAAAAATATGTACGGCGCTGAAAAGGTTGTTGTAATACTTCTCGACAATGGAAGAAGTGAGGCAACTGCAGAATGCCTGTATTGTATTGGTTGCGGAAACTGTGTAGTTCACTGTCCGGTTTATAATGCTGTAGGTAATGAATTCGGATTCAACAATTACCTTGGAGGCCGTGGAGTTGCAATGTCAAAATTCATTGAAGATGATGAAACCTGCTATAATTCAGGCCTTTATATGTGCACTTTATGTGGATTATGCACACTAAATTGCCCGGTATCTATTCCTACTAATGAAATCATTGAAAACATGAGAAAATTGTCAACTGATGTGGGTTTCTATCCGAAAGCACATGGCATCATTAAAGATAATGTGTCTTATAAGGATTCACCTTATTAATTCTATTTTTTTTTAATTTTTTCTTAAAAACAATAATCTTATTAATAATAAAGAAGTAATATTATTATATTATAAAATTATATTTTATTGGAGGAAATTTATGCTTCTATTAATAAGTCCTATAAATCGTGAAGAAGCTCTTGAATCTATTGAAGGCGGAGCAGATATTGTTGATGTGAAAAATCCTAAGGAAGGTTCTTTGGGTGCTAATTTCCCTTGGGTCATTAAAGAAATCAGGGAATTGACTCCTGAAGATAAGCTTGTCAGCGCTACTTTAGGTGATGTGCCATACAAACCGGGTACAGTTTCTCTTGCAGCAATGGGTGCACACGTTTCAGGAGCAGATTATATTAAAGTTGGATTATATGGAACAAAAGACCATGATGAAGCGGTTGAAGTCATGGAAAATGTTGTAAAAACTGTTAAAGATGTAAGCGAAGATACAATTATTGTGGCAGCAGGTTATGCCGACGCTCACCGTGTAGGTGCAGTCGGTCCAATGGAAATTCCAAAAATAGCTAAAGACGCAGGCTGCGACCTTGCAATGCTGGACACTGCTGTTAAAGACGGTCACACATTATTCGATTATTTAGATATTGATCAATTAAAGGAATTTGTAGATGAAGCTCACAGCTATGATTTGTTAACTGCACTTGCAGGTTCTGTTAAAAAAGAACAGCTAAAACCATTGCATGACATCGGTTGTGATGTTGTAGGTATCAGGGGAGCTGCATGTGTAGGCGGTGACAGAAACACCGGTAAAATACATCATACTGCAGTTGCTGAGCTTAAAGAATTATTAGACTCATTTTAATCAGGTGTAAATTATGTCATATTCAAAAAAAGTTCAAGAAGCAAGAATGTCTTATACTTTTGATGATTTTCTCTTAACTCCAAATGCAAGTTATGTGGAACCAAAAGATATTTGTACAAATATTGAATTAGGTAAAGGAATTAAATTGAATATTCCTGTTTTAAGTGCGGCAATGGATACCGTAACTGAAGCGGAACTTGCAATCGCCATGGCACAGCAAGGTGGTATCGGAGTTATTCACAGAAATCTCTCACTGGAAAGGCAGGTTGAAGAAGTTAGGAAAGTTAAAAATGCTGAAGATTTAACCATTCGTGAAGTTATAACCATTTCGCCGGATTCCACTGTCAATGAAGCTGACGAACTGATGCGTGATCAACTCATCAGCGGTTTGCCGGTAGTTGATGATAATGATGAAGTGATGGGAATTATCTCTAAAAGGGATATCAGGCCGGTTTTAAAATCAGAACCTGCAACACCCATCAAAGACATAATGACTTCCGATGTCGTTACTGTTGAAGAAGGAGTTTCAGCTGAAGAAGCATTGAATGTAGCTTACGACAACAAGGTTGAAAGACTTCCTGTTGTCCGCAACGGCAAACTGGTTGGAATCATAACAATTAAAGATATCTTGAATCAGTCACAATATCCGAATGCAGCACGCGATAAAGACGGAAACTTTTTGGTTGCTGCAGCATGCGGTCCGTTTGATTTGGACAGGGCAATGGCTCTTGACCAGGCCGGTGCGGATATCATTTCCATTGACTGTGCTCATGCACATAACATGAATGTTGTCAAATTCACCGAAACAATTAAAGATAATATTGATGCTGAATTATGTGTTGGTAACATTGCAACTGCTGAAGCCGCAGAAGACCTGATATCCATGGGTGTGGATGCACTTAAAGTAGGTATCGGTCCGGGTTCAATGTGTACCACTCGTATTGTAGCAGGTGTGGGAGTACCTCAATTAACAGCTATTTCCGATGTTGCAGATGCTGCTGCAGATTCAGGAATTCCTGTTATTGCAGATGGAGGTATCAGATACTCAGGTGATGTTGCAAAAGCTATCGGTGCCGGTGCAGATGCAGTCATGCTTGGAAACTTACTTGCGGCATCCTTTGAAGCTCCAGGGGATATTGTTGTAATGAACGGTAAACAGTACAAAAAATATCGTGGAATGGGATCAATGGGTGCAATGACCAGCGAATATGATGGTGGAGCAGACAGATACTTCCAAGGTCAAAAAAGTAAAATGAACCATACCAAATATGTTCCTGAAGGAATTGAAGGTGCTGTACCATACAGAGGAACCATTGCAGAAATCTTGTTCCAGTTAGTTGGCGGTTTAAAATCCTCCATGGGTTACTGTGGTGCAAAGGATATTGCTGCAATGAAGGAAAAAGCAAGATTTGTTAGAATCACAAGCAGTGGTATTAAGGAATCCCACCCTCATGACTTGTTGATTACCAATGAAAGTCCTAATTATCCAACTCTTGAATAGTTGGGTAATTTCATTATATTTTTAGATGAGATTTGGAATATGGCACGAAGATTTATAGGTAATTAATTTTTCTCATCTAAATAATATTTTTTATTGTTTATCAACGGTTTTTTCTTTAAAATGCTTATTTTTAGCAAACATTTAAATATTAGTAACTACTATATTATCATATTAGATAATTTTATGATTATTTTAGATAATCTATGTAAATTAAAACTAATTTACATTTTTAATTAAATTTTATTATTACGGAGAGAATATAAATGGCAAGAACTAAAAAAGTAGGTATCACAGGTAGGTTCGGTGCAAGATACGGAAGAAAAGCAAAAAGATCTGTTAAAATCATTGAAGAAAACATGAAAAAAAATCATGTTTGTCCTAAATGTGATAGACCTTATGTAAAAAGACAAGCTGCTGGAATTTGGAAATGCAGAAAATGTGGTGCTGTATTCACCGGAGGAGCTTACGTTCCACAAACTCCTATGGCAAAATCTGCAGCACGCAGTATCAGAGATATTAAAGTGGAGGAATAAGCTTTGTATAGATGTCCACGTTGTGGAGCAGAAGTAGACCATAAAAGCTACATGGAAAATAAATGTCCTAAATGCAGATATAGGATTTTATTTAAAAATGTTCCAGAAACTACCAGAATTATAAAAGCAAGATAATTTTTTTGCTTTTACTAAATTTTTTACTATTTTTGATTTAAAATGTTAATTTCAACTTCTAGAAAACCTTCTCAAAAAACTAGAAAGTTTTGCAAAACTTTGGCGCGCACTACCGGTTCAACCTCTGTCAACAGAGGCAAAATGAACATGCGCGAACTTCTCCTAAAATCTCTAGAAGTCGATGAAATTAATTTGGCTATTGTTAATGAGATTAAAGGAAATCCAAGTAAAATTACTTTTTATTCAAATAAAGGAGAAGTTTTACTTGTTCTTCTTATCAGCATTTCCATGGACAATAACGAAAAGCTTAACATAGCCCCATCTCAATTGAAAATAGTTTCAAGTTTCGACAGGCTCAATGTCTTAAGCGACATTTTGGATATCGAATTAGTGGACAGGGCGGAAGACAATTTCATCATTATTTCTCAAGATGAAAATTTGGTAGCTAAAATTAATTTCGTTAATAAATTCGGAGAAAAGCTGAACTTCCAGATTAACGTTAAAAAGATTTTAGAGGCAGCACATGATTGATGAAACTCCTCTTGAATCTGTTAAAAGTAATATATCAGTTGAATTTGAAAGCAGTGCTCAGGCCAAAATAATTTATGATGCAATTATTTTGGAGTTTGAAACTGCTCCGGATTTCAGATCATCAATGACTATCGAGTTGGATGAATCTAAAATTTTAATCAATATTGATGCAGAAGATTCTACTTCTTTTAGGGCTTCTGTTAATTCAGCTATTAAATGGATTAAATTAGCATTAGAAATAAATAAATTAACAAACTAAATAATTAAATAGGTGATATTATGGAGATTCCTGAAAACATTCAAAATCAATTAAATCAGTTTCAACAGTTACAACAACAAGCTCAAGCTGTAACCATGCAAGTTCAAAACGTTGAAATTCAAATCCAAGAAACTGAAAAAGCTTTAGAAGAACTCAAAAAAACTGATGAAAATACTGAAGTATTTAAACAGGCCGGAACTTTACTTATTAAAGTTGATTATGCAGATGCATTGTCAGATATGGAAGACAAATTGGAAACCCTTCAATTGAGAAAACAAACCATGACCCGTCAAGAAGAAAGGGTTATGAAAAAACTTGAAGAGATGCAGGCTACTATTCAAGCTGCAATGCAAGGTATGGGCCAATAGGCTTAATACTTTATTTTCTTTTTTTAGATTAACATGTCAAAACTTAAACAATTAACCCAAGATGATTTATCTACTATTTCTGATGATTTCGGTGAAATTTTAGAGCGTGAAGTTTCTAAAAATATTCCTACAAAGGAAGTTGAAGATTTGGATTTGGACATTATCATCAATTATGAAAACAATCAATTGGATGTTGATGTTGATGTTGGGGTTTTATTTGATGCGCTTTCCGAAATAAATCAAGATCAAATCATGAAAGCTATTGATGAGGCTTATTTACAGTTTGATTTATATATTGATGAAAATTACAGGGAATGATTATTTTTTTTTCAAATGTTGAGTAATACTTTTATAGTTCTTTTTATTATAATAAGTATTACTTTTTTATAAAAAAGTATTTATAATAGTAATTTACAATATAGTTATGTGCAAGAACAAGTATATGATTCAGCCATATTAATTGCATATAATGTTTGAAGTAACACAATAGCTTAGCAATTATATTTAAAAACAATTATGACTATCTTTCAATTTCCCTCTAATTGTTACTTCAAACTGATTTTTTTCAAATAGACTTTATCAAGCTAATTTTATTAAATTTTACCAATTTATTTTTCTTGAAAATCTTCCGTTTTATGTTTTCATATATACTGATATTGTTTGTTTAATTATAATAGAAAAAATTTTATTTTTAGTTATTTTTTAGGAATTTTTTTAAAAATTACATATTCAAGTTTACTTTAATTTTTCTAAAATAGAGTAACATTTATATACTATGTGACTAAAACTAATAAGTAGAGGTTCATAACTTCGTTGTTATTAATCTTAAATTGATCATTATTTTTATATACTCGGAGGAGGCAAAAAACACGTCAGCCTTCTCCACCTCCTTGAATTTTTTTAAAATCTTTTTATACTTTGATATTCTAACTATTATTATGATTAAAAAAATTCCAGTTATTGATTTGAAACATCATCAGGCCGTAAGCGGCAAATCAGGTATGAGAGATACATACACACCACTAAAAACTGTTTTTGCACCTTCTTCAAGTCCTGTTGAAATAGCACAGGGTCTGAAATTAAACGGTGCAGATGAAATGTACATTGCCGATTTGGATTTGATTGAATCTCAGGGCCACAACATCGATGACATCAAAATGGTTAATACAATTCTGCCGGTGATGTTTGACGGTGGCGTCAAAAACATTGAAGGGTTTGAATTTTTCCTGGATTATGCATTTAAGATTATCGTGCCTACAGAAACACTTGAAAGCATAGATGAAATGCGAAAAATATTTGAAAAATATCCTAAAGAAAGGATTGTTGTCAGTGTTGATGTTAAAAACAACGAGCTTCTTGCAAAAAACTTTGATTTGAGTCTTCAGGAATTTAAGGAGATTTTAAAAGAGCTTGATCCTAATGAAATAATTCTTTTGGACATTACCGGCGTAGGTACAGAAAAAGGATATAATAAAAAACTTCTGGAAGAATTTGATGAACTGAAAGACAAACTGATAATTGCAGGTGGTTTAAATAAACAGTCTCTTGGTGAATTGGAAACTTTGGGAATAAAAAAAGTATTGATAGGTACAAGCCTGCATTCAGGTGAAGTCAGGCTTCTAGACTAAAACACTTAAGATTATGTATGGGAAAATGCATGCTATGATAAATAATGCAATTCCTAAACCTAACTTAGGTTTGTCTTCATCAAATGAACCTGATATTATTAATATTATTGCGAAAAATCCTAAAATTACAGGAATGATATGTGAAAATATTGTTGTTCCAACTATAGCCATTTTTAATCACTACTATAATTTACTTTTTTTAATTATATAAATATAACTTTAATTTTTCTATTTTTAAGGTTAAATAAGTTATTTATAGTTCAAAGATATATTAATAGTCATGAGGATTGACACGCATCATCATCACAAAAAAGCAGGTGAAAACCTTGCATTTGTTTTTTTCATGAATCTGATATTCAATATTATTGTCATAGTCGGAGGTTTGGCTACAAACAGTATGGCAATACTGGCTGACTGCATTCATGATATGTCTGATACCATTTCAATAGCCTTGGCATGGGCATTGGAAAGAGTTGCCCAAAAAAACTCAACAGACAAATATTCTTATGGCTATCAAAGGTTTTCCATTCTTGGGGCTGTCATAATATCAGTTTTTGTTATTGTTATGGCCTTTATTATTCTTAAGGAGGCCATTCCAAGATTATTTGCTCCTGAAGGTGTTGATGCAGGTGGAATGCTTTTAGTGGCAATTGTAGGCATAATCTTCAAGTCAATTTCTGTTCATCGTCTCCATAAAGGTGAAACGTTCAATGAAAAAGCCATTCTATTCCATCAGCTCGGTGATGTTTTTGAATGGGTGGCCATTTTGATTTTAAGTTTGGTGTTGATGTTTTGGGATGGCGCATCATACTTGGATCCCTTTGTTTCAATTGGAATTGCATTATGGCTGATTTTTAACTTGGGCCGCAATTTGTACAAATCTGTGGAGGTTTTACTTCAAAAAACACCCGATAATTTTGATGTTGATGAATTCAAGGAGCTGATCTTGGCGGTTGATGGTGTTAGGGATATTGAAGATTTTCATGTCTGGTCACTTGATGGAATAGATTCTGTCATGACGTTAAAGGTCGGTGTCGATTTTGGAAGAGATGTTTCAGAAATTAAAAAAGAGATTTATAATATTTCCAACAGATATCATGTTGTAGATATTACAATTGAAATAGATTAAATTTTTAGAGGAACTTTATGGTGGAACAGGGAACTTTAGTTGTCATCGGACCGGTAACCGAAGATTTGGTGATTATTGGAGATGAAAATTCCCGCAAGATTGGTGGGGCAACTTATTTTCAGTCATTTGTCTTTGAAGAGTTTTTCAATGATTATTTGGCTATCGTGAATTGTTCGGATGAAAGTCTTATTAAAGATTTTCCCAATTTGGATAAAATTAAGGTAATATTAAAAGAAGATACTCATTTTTTTATAAACAATTATCCAAATCCCAATGATTTGAATATCCGCCAGCAGATGAGCAATTTTGCCAGAATTCCAATTTTGAAAAGCGATTTGGAAAGTATTCTTGAGGATGTTAATGTCGGGGCTTTTGTAGTTAATCCCCTGAATCGCTATGATTTTCCAATTGAGACTATTGAATATTTGAAAAGTTTTGAGGTTCCTCTGTTCATGTCAATACAGGGATTTTTAAGACTTCCTGATGTTAAAGTAAATGAAAATTACACTATGAAATTAGATGACTTTGATGGGTTAAGTCATGTTTTAAGAGGGGTTAATGCAATATTTTTAGATGAATCTGAAAAAAACATCATTGGTCTTGACTTTGATGTAGATGAGATTGTCATAACAAATGGTTCTCATGGTTCTACAATAATTTCAGATTCGCAAATAAAAATTGAAGCAGTAGAATGTGTAAATGTTGTGGATACCACCGGCTGTGGAGATACATACATGGCAGCCTACATTTCTCAAAGATTAAAGGGCTATACCAAAAAAGAGTCAGGTAATTTTGCTTCTTCAATTGCTAGCAAAAAAATAGAAAACTTAGGTCCATTTAACATTAAAAAATAGTTTATCTTATGGTGTAAGGTCTATTTTTGTTATTTAATCAATAATTTCTTATTGTATTATTGGTTTTAATCAATTTTAATAACTTTTAGAAAACTTTATAAATTATATGAATTATAATTATATATGTCTTTCTGAATTTTTTTTACACTTTTAAAGGGTCATCATGATAAACAAATCAAGTAATATAATCGAAAAGGAATTTAAGAATTTACGTAGGGAGCTATTAGATTTAACCTTAAGAAATCAGCTTCTTAACTTTAAATCAAGAGCCAAAACCATTACTATAGTAAATCAGTCTCCTGTAAATCTTTTCCAAACATTAGTCCTTCAAAATGCCAAAATGTATTTTGTAGCCAATAAGAAGGATAAGAAGGAAGACAAATCTTCAGTTTGGGACCATATTCCATTTGATTTTTCAAAGTTTTCAGAAGGAGACAGGAAATTAGCTACTGATTTGACTCCTAAGGAACTTCAAAAAAGATTATATTACATCAACAACCAGGCTAAGACAATGCTTCAGGAGCAGGGTTATAACATTCTATACCTGGCTGTTGGATTTTTGGAATGGAAAGACAAATCCAAACCAAGACAGAAAAACAATGCTCCTCTGGTTCTGATTCCGGTTGCAATAGAAAGGAAAAAGGTTGGGGAATCATTCAACCTTGAATGGACCGGTGAAGATATTCAGACAAATATTTCACTTAAGGCTAAATTATTGGAGGCAGGACTCGAGCTTCCGGATTTTGAATTTAAAAGATACGGTGAAGTCATTGACCATTACATAGCAAGTGTTCGCCGTGCGGTATCACGTATGGAAGGATGGGAAGTTAACAGTAATGTGGCTTTAGGTTTCTTCAGTTTTACAAAATTCGTAATGTATAATGATTTAAACCCCGAAGCATGGGCAGATAATGTCGATTTGACTAAAAATGAACTGATTCAGGCTATTTTTAACCCTGCTAAAAACGATCAGGAAGCATTCAGGGAAGAAGATATTGATTCTCAGCTTGAATACAGGTCAATGTATCAGGTCCTGGATGCCGATTCATCACAGATTGCTGCTATTCAGGATGTTAAGGCAGGAAGGAACCTGGTTGTGGAAGGACCTCCTGGAACAGGTAAGTCACAGACAATCGTGAATCTAATAGCTGAGCTTTTAGCCGAAGGCAAATCAGTTTTATTCGTATCAGAGAAAATGGCAGCGTTGGATGTTGTAAAGGACAGGTTGACTTCAGTAGGTTTGGGCAAATTTGTCCTGGAACTGCATTCACATAAGACAAGACGTAAAAAGTTCCTAAAAGACCTTCAAAAGGCAACAAATGTACGTGCTCAGGAGCCGTTAAACATTGACCAGACTATTCGAAAACTGGAAACCCTTCGCCGTCAGTTGGATGACTATTCTCAAATTATTCACAAACCGGTATTTGCCGTTAACTTATCAGCATTTCAATTATACGGTATGAAGGAATCTGCCGATGACCATTTTGCCCGTAAAAACGCATTAATGCCATTGGTCAGATTTGAAAGTCCGGAAAGTGTCACCCTGAAAGATCTTGATGACATGAAAATTGCCCTTGAAAATCTTGCGGAATTGTATCAGACAATATCCAAGGAAAATCCATGGAGCAAATGCGCTCCGAAAAGTTTGCTTCCGGCGGATTTAAGGGAAATTGAAATGTTAATCAACGATTCCCTTCACAGTTTGGATAACTTTTTGGTAGAGCGGGGAAGGGTCTATGACATCTATGGAATCAAACAGCCGAATACATTAAACGAATTTGAAAATTCACTTTCCGCATTTGAAATAATCAAGTCCCAAAATGCAGAACTCATTGATGGGTCCATCATAAAATCAGGCGCATGGAACAATAACAACGATGATGCGTTCCTGCTTATTAGAGAACTTGAAAAATACCAGAAATATGCACCGGCTCTTGATAAGTTTAATCAGAGCATTTATCAGGCAGATATTGACAGATTGATAGCACAGCTTCATCAGATTTCAAACAAGAGATTCCGCCTGTTCAACAACAATCAGCACATAGAACTTGTCGAGAGATATTATGCAGTGCCGGTTTCAGGAAGTGCTGAAGAAATTATTCGTGAACTTAAGCAGGCAAAAGCAATTATTAAGATTAGGAAAACCCTCGAAGCAAATGATGCGCTGGGCCGAAAATACTTCGGAGGATATTGGCATCTCAATGCAAATCCAGATGACTTGAAGGCAATTGCCCGATGGATGCATGAATTTACAGCCCTTGTGCGTGATGGAACATTTTCCGAAAATACAATAGAGTTAATGAGCAGGGATTTATATGACATTAAACCTGAAAGGGACCTTGCCGAATACATTGAAGCCGGTGAAGAATTTGAAAGGGTTTTATCAAAATTAAGAGATAAGTTAAATCCTAGAAGTAAATTAATCTTTAAAAGAGACACAGGAGATGTGCCGTTTGAAGCATGGAAAGAACAGTTGTATAATTGGAGAGGACAGCTATCAAGCCTTCATTTATGGTCACAATACTTAAATACTAAAAATGCACTCAAAACTTCCAATGCAAAAATGTTTGTAGATTCAATTGAAAAAAGAAACATTAAAAAGGATGATATTGAAGCATTGGTTGATGGAAACTTTGCAGATTCACTTTTAAACATATTATTTGTAGAAAATCATGAACTTGCCACCTTTGTTGGTGAACTTCATGAGAACAGAATTAAGGAATTCAAGGATTTGGACAGGAAGATTCTAACATTAAACAGAAAAAGAATTTTCCATAAGCTGAACAGTAACATCCCGAAAATATTTGGTGGAACTGAAAATCCACAGGCCAAGATACTTGCAGGGGAATTTACAAGAAAAAGCGGGCACATGCCGGTAAGAAAACTTTTGGAAAAAGCAGGCGGTATGATAAAACAGATTAAGCCTTGCTTTATGATGTCTCCTTTATCCATTGCACAATACTTGGATCCGACAAATGAGGAACTGCAGTTCGATGTAGTTATCTTTGACGAAGCAAGTCAGGTAAAACCTGAAGATGCATTGGGAGCATTTATGAGAGGTAAAACTGCAGTTGTTATGGGAGATACTCAACAGTTGCCTCCTACTTCATTTTTCGATCAGATGTCTGATGCGGACAGTGATGAGGAGGAAGCGACATCACTGGATATGGAAAGTATTCTGCATTTATGTAAATTGTCATTCCCTGTTAAAATGCTTAAATGGCACTACAGATCACGCCATGAATCATTAATTACTGTATCAAACCGTGAATTTTATGATGATGATTTACTTGTATATCCATCTCCATCACATAACGACCCTGAACTGGGTTTAAAATTCCATTACAATCCGAACACACAATATCTGAGAGGAGCATCATCTGCAAATCCTCTTGAAGCAGAGGATGTAGTGGAGGAAATTTTCAATCACTTTGAAAAATACGGCGATACAAAAAGTTTAGGTGTCGGAACATTTTCAGTTGCACAGAAAAATGCAATTCTTGAAGCCCTTGAGGTAAAGCGTAAGGAAAGACCTGAATTCGAACCGTTATTCTCAGATAATAAGGAAGAACGTTTCTTTGTTAAAAACCTTGAAACCATTCAGGGAGATGAAAGGGACGTCATTTTAATCAGTGTAGGATACGGTTACGACCAGGACGGAAAAATGTCCTTAAACTTTGGTCCTTTAAATCAGGATGGTGGAGAAAGACGTTTAAATGTATTGATTACACGTGCAAGAGAAAAATGTGTAGTATTCTCAAACTTTAAAGCTTATGACATGAAATTAACCGCAAATCCTCCATATGGTGTCAAATCCTTAAAGGAATTTTTGGAATATGCAGAAAACTTGACACTTGGAACCAATAGTCCTGAAGCATACTCAAAAGAACCGTTTGAAGATGCGATAGCCAGCTTTTTGGAAGAAAACGGATATACTGTTGACAGACAAATAGGCTGTGCAGGATTTAGGGTGGATTTAGCTATAGTCGATGATGAAAATCCTGGAAAATACATTTTAGGAATCACTACTGATGGAAAAATGTATTCCTCAAGTAAAGTAGCCCGTGACAGGGACAGACTTCGTGAACAGGTCTTGACCGGATTGGGCTGGAAATTATATCATCTATGGTCAACCGACTGGTATAGAAACAGGGATTTAGGACGTAAAAAGCTATTGGAAAATGTTGAAAAATCAATCAGAAGAACTCGTGAAGAAGAAAGGCGCAGGTCTGAAGAAGAGAAAAAGCTAGCTGAAAAAAGAAGATTGGAAGCTGAAAAGAAAGCTGAAGAATTGAGATTGGCTCGTGAAAAAGAAGAACAGGAACGTGCCAAAAAAGAAGCTGAAGAAAATGAAGTAAATCCTGAAGATATTGGTCCAAATGACTTTGTTGAAGTTGAAAAAGTTGATGATGGAGATGTCTTTGAAAAACCTATTGATGTTTCACAGATTAATCCAGAAGAATTCTTTGATGATGATATAAAAACTGATTCCAGTGAAAATGCTCAAGATAATTCCATTAATGAAGATAATACTTCCCAAAAGGAAACTCCTTCAGAATTTGTTGTTGATGATACTCCTGATGAGGAAATAAAAATTGAAGAAACTCCTTCAGAATTTGTTGTTGATAATACTCCTGATGAGGAAATAAAAATTGAAGAAACTCCTTCCGAATTTATGGCCTCTGATGTTGAGGAGGAGGTTGTTAGTGAAGCTTCCGGCGTTGATGATGTTGATGTTGGTGATGAGGTTGTTAGTGAAGCTTCTGATGTTAGTGATGAAATTCCTAATGAAAAAGAAGACACAACTGAAAATGAAACATCTGGCGATGATAAAGAAATATGGGAAGCAAATGAAGAACCGGAAAATCAAAATGATGACGCCGAAGTTTGGGAAGAAGATGACGGAATCTCACCTGAAGACAATGCCGAAGTTTGGGAAAACGATAGGGATTATGCTGATGAAGATGACTCTCAATCACAATCATTAACTCAAAAAGTAAAATCATTCTTTAAACATGGAGACTCTGATGGAGAAAGTTCCTCAAAAAGTTCATTTTTCTCAGCACTTAAATTTGACAGTGGTTTAGAAGAAAATTCAGATTTTGAAGATGAATTGAAAGAGAAAATAAAACAACCTCTTGAAGATGAAAAAGTTGATTTGGGCTCTGACGATGATTACATTTATGTTGACCACTCAAATGATGAATCACATGAAGATATGGAAGAGCCAGAAATGCCTGACATTAATGATTATGTTTCAAAAGAAGAATTTGATTATTCTGTAGATGAAGAACCTGTTGTTGAAGAGAAGGTCTCTGATAATGTGGCTCAAAATAAAAAATTCAAAAAGCCAATTTTCAGCGATAAAATCAATATTGACACTGATGATGATTTTAATTACAGGGATGAAGATTTTAATATTGATATGAGTTCTCATGATGTTGATGATGTTGTTGCAGAAGATAACATTAACGATAGTAAAACTGCAGATTTGGGTTCTCATGATGTTGAGGATAACATTTACGATGATGAAAAGGCAGATACTGATTCTGCTCGTGTTGAAGAGGATGTTGTTGTTGAGGATAACATTAACGATGGTGAAAAGGTAGATTTAGGGCCTGATGACGATTATATTTATGTAGATCACTCAAATGATGAAGTAATTGAAGAAACTGAAACTGTTGAGGATACTCATGTATATGAAGACAAACCTCAAAAAGAAGTTAAAGCCGAAAATAAATCCAGAAAATCCAAATTTGTGAAAAATATCATATCTGGAGTAGTTAGTGGTGAATCCAGATTACAACCTGAAGAGATAGAAACTGTCCGTGGAGAAATCATGGATGATGATGAAACTCCAATGTATAGGCCTGCTCCTGATGATGAAAATGTAGTTGAAGCAGAAATTGTAAACGGTGATGATTTCTTCTCAGATGAAATTTTAGAAAAGCCAACTCCAAAAGAAGACTATTTTGAAGATGATGAGGAGTTGAATATTTTCACAGATGAATTGCCTGATTTAAGTCATGATGAATATGATGAAATTCACGATGAGGCAACAGAAATAATTGATAAGGCCATGAGTGA
>NZ_JBGULU010000070.1:0-5673 GCF_045116495.1 Methanobrevibacter sp.
TTCTGGGGAGATACATTGGACAATCCAAATGCAATACCTAAAATTGAAAATGTCACAAAATGGCTGGTAATGAAATTCACCCACAATGGGGAACTGGTTAAAAAAGGCCAAAAGATTGTTATAAAATATGACATTACAAGTCTTGTCGATAAAGAAGGAAACGTGTCTCAATATGATGCGTTAATCGATAAATCTGGCCAGCTGGTTTACACTGCCCCAAAGGCAGGATATCTAAATATCACATTGATAAATGGCAATATACATGTCACTGTAGATTCCAAAGATAAAATTGCTTCAAAAGACCTTACATGCTATTATAAAAGTAAAACAGTCTATAAGGTCACTGTCAGTGACATGTCAGGCAAAGCAGCATACAAATATGTCAAGTTTACCGTTGACGGTAAAAATCATAAGGTTAAGACAGATAAAAATGGTGTTGCAACTTTAAAAATAAACTTAAAACCTGGAAAACATACCATAACCAGTTCATATGGTTCTGTCATTGTTAAAAACAAAATAACCATTAAAAAGACTTTAATAACAAAAAATATCAATGTTAAAGTTAAAAAGTCCGCTAAATTCAAGGTAAAAGTTTTAGATTCAAAAGGTAAAGCTTTTGCAAAAAAATTAGTCAAAATTAAATTTAAAGGCAAAACCTATAAAATCAAGACTAACAAAAAAGGAATAGCTACTTTCAGCATACCTAAGAATTTGAAAGTTGGAAAACACACTATCAAAACAACTTACAACGGTCTGACAAACACAAATAAGATTATAGTTAAAAAATAACTATAATTATTTTCTTTTTTTTAATCAAACGATATTTTTTTTAATTTCATCTTCCATAATATTAATTGGTGATAATTTGAGATTCAATTCAAAAGCTTTAGGTATATTAACTGTATTGTTTGTCATTTTTGCTGTAATTTCAGTTACAAATGCAGTAGATTCAGTAAATGATTTCAGCAATAACAATTTTAAGATAGATATGCCGTCCGGATGTGACTTCAGTCAAAATGCTACTAGTAAAGTTAACGTTGGTGAGGTATCTGTGGACATGACTGTTTTTGAAAATACCGGAAATAACTCTAAAGAGGTATCTTCAATAACCTATCTGAAAGATTCATCAGCTAATAAGAGCGTAGCATCAGGTTTTATCAACGATATTAAGAAGAATGGAAAAATTGTTGAAGAAAATGATAAGTATATAGTAGTAAAAACTCTAAATTCAACTAATTTTAATTTTTCCGCCTCTGATATTGAAAAGGGAATTGATGATGTAATGGGATTTGCCAATGAGGTCTTTTCATCAGGGGATTTGAAATTTTCAGCTGACGGCGACACTGTCTCATTTTCCAATAAAGGCTTAGAAATTTCTGATTCAAATGGAACAAACGTTTCCGTTTCTAGTGATGGAATTAAAGTTGTTGATGGTGAAAACAGTTCCTACAATGCTGATGTTTCATTTAATAGCAATATAAGTACTGAGTTTTTAGACAGTGATTATGTTGTCTGTTTGGAAAATCAAAACAACAGTCAGCTAATCATTATATCTGGAAATGATTTAGAATCCTTAAAGGCAATGGCCGATACTGCTTCTTTTAAAGGGAATTAAACTTTTATCAAAGTTTTATTCTTTTTTATTTTTTTATTAAACAATTTAATCTCTTCCATATTGATTTTTGCTTTTTCATTATCTGAAAGATTCATGAATTAAACTTGATTTAATTTTTTCATAACTTATTTAATGTATTAAATTAAAAATTAGTATTAAATAAAACTTAGGGTGATAAATTATGAAGGCTGTAATTCCTGCGGCAGGTTTTGGAACTAGATTTTTACCTGCTACCAAGGCACAAGCAAAGGAAATGTTGCCGGTTTATGACAAACCAACCATTCAATATGTTATTGAGGAAGCTGTGGCTTCAGGTATTGATGATATTTTAATTGTTACCGGTAGAAATAAGAGATCCATCGAAGATCACTTTGACAAGTCATTTGAACTTGAACAGACCCTGCAGAGTGCAGGAAAAGATGACCGTTTAAGGCAAGTTCGTGCAATCACTGACTTGGCCG
Source organism: Methanobrevibacter sp. (assembly GCF_045116495.1). Lineage (GTDB taxonomy): Archaea > Methanobacteriota > Methanobacteria > Methanobacteriales > Methanobacteriaceae > Methanocatella. The sequence goes on from NZ_JBGULU010000070.1 coordinate 2,077, forward strand.
ACATTTGTTATGTCAGACAAAAGGAACAGAAGGGACTTGGTGATGCGATTTACTGTGCTAAAAAACACATCGGAGGAGAACCATTTGCTGTTCTTTTAGGAGATTCAATTACCAAAGGCCCAACTCCATGCACCAAACAGTTGATTGATGTTTATGATAAATATGACGCATCTGCAATTTCTCTTGAAGAAGTTCCTAAAGAAAAGGTGGAAAGGTATGGTATTATCAAGGGAACTGAAGTTGAGCCTAATGTCTATAACATTGAAAAACTTGTTGAAAAGCCATTAGCCCATCAGGCACCATCTAATCTTGCCATTATGGGACGTTACGTTTTGGCACCTGAAATTTTCGATAAGATTGATGAAACCGAACCGGGCGTCGGCGGTGAAATCCAGCTTACAGATGCCCTTCAGAAGCTCGATTCAATTTACGGCGTGACCTTTGAAGGTAAAACCTATGATATAGGTAACCGTTTCGAATGGCTTAAAACTTCAATTGAATTTGCAATGGATGATGAGGAATCCAAAGACGCCTTGATTGAATATATGAGAGAAATTATTAGGGAAAATGAATAGGTTATTTTATTTTAATTAACCTTTCAAAACTTTTTTTTATTGATATCATGCAAAATCGAATAATCAGAAAAACGGGCGATGAAATTTCACCGTTGGGATTTGGAGCAATGAGGCTCCCTCTAAAAAATGGTAAAGTTGATCGCGAACTTGCAAAAGAACAAATATACCATGCTATTGATAATGGAATAAATTTTATAGACACTGCTTATCTTTATGGTGACAGTGAGACTTTTTTAGGTGAAATACTGCAGGGGGAGTATAAGGACAAGGTTAAATTATGCACCAAACTGCCTGCCATCAACATCAGAAAATATGAAGATATGGAAACAATTCTGGATGAGCAGTTAAACCGCCTTCAAAGGGATTGCATTGATTACTATCTGATTCATGGCGTTGATTTGAAAACAATCAACAGGCTTTTGAAAAAGGATTTGCTTAAATTCATCAGAAAAGCTAAAAATGACGGCAAAATAAAGCATGTCGGTTTTTCATATCATGGTCCCAAAGAGGAATTCGAAATTATTGTTGATGGATATGACTGGGATGTTGTAATGGTTCAGTACAACTATTTTGATGAGAATGTTCAGGCCAGTACTGAAGGAATTGAATATGCAGCATCAAAAGGGATGGGTATTTTGGTAATGGAGCCTTTAAAGGGAGGTATTCTTGCAGGCAAGATGCCCCGCGAAGCTGAAGAAATATTCAGAAAGGCAAATCCAAATAAAAGCAATGCCCAGTGGGCCATGGAATGGGTTTTAAATAACAGAAATGTAACCTGTGTCTTGTCTGGAATGAATTCAATTGAGCAGATTGATGAGAATATTGCTATTGGTGAAAAAACAACTCCTTTATCTTTGAGTTTTGAGGAAATGGAAACAATAGAATATGTAAAAAGGGTGCTGAGAAATTCCTTAAAAATCAACTGTTCAACTTGCGGATATTGTATGCCATGCCCACAGGGGGTAAATATTCCGGAATGTATGAAAATATACAATGAAAAATACCTGTTTGAGCATAAAGGGTTATTTAATCAGTCTTTTATGGATTATTATCAGTATGTTGGAGGCATTATGGGAAATGAAGGCAATGCCGGTAAATGCAATGGCTGCGGCAAGTGCTTAAGAAAATGCCCTCAAAAATTGGATATTATAGAAGAACTTAAAAAAGTTAAAAAAGAGTTTGAATTTCCGGGAATGAAATATGGCCTAATGTTTGTTAGAACCATCGGTTTTCCACTCTACAGAGCTATTGTTAAACTTTTAAACCGCTAATTTTTTCTTATTTTGTCAGTTATATTTTCCCATTCCTGAGATTTTACAACATCAAAAGAATCTCTCCATACATTTTGGCGGACAATATTTGATATTTCTGTAAAAACTCGATTGTTTCTCTGTTTTAAAAACAGGTCATAGTAGTCATATGGCATTTTCATCACTTTAAATATTATTTTTAATAAGTAATATTGCTAATTTTGGTATTTAAAGCTTGTTGAAGTCATTTGGTAAAATTGTAGTCACTTAACCATTTTATTTAAAGTTTTCGGTAATTCTATAAGATTATATACTAAAAAATTAGAAATATTAACAAGGTGAATTTAATGAAACTTGAAGAATTATTGGCTCCATGTCCAAAATGCGGCTCAAAAGATAAGGTGGCCAAAAGAAAATTATTGGACAACCACAGGGCACATGCGGAAATGGAAGCAGTAAAATGTACTGAGTGCGGTTACATTTTCTTTGTAAACGACAGTATGGATGAAGATGAGAAAAAGCAACTATTGAGAGAATTAAATAAAGTTCATGGATAAAATGACATTTCATGTAATGATTATTCCAACATTAAACTGTCCATCAAACTGCAAATACTGTTGGGGATCTGAAAACAAAAAAGAAATGATGGATTTGAAAATCATCGACCAGATTATTGATTGGTTAGGTGATTTCAGAGATGATAAGGTTCACTTCACATTCCATGGTGGGGAACCGCTTCTTGCAGGCTATGATTTTTATGAATATGCTTTAGAAAGGCTTTCAAAACTGGATAATTTCGAAGGTTTTTCCGTTCAAAGTAATATCTGGCTTTTATCAGAAGAGCTAATTGATTTGTTTGTGAAATACAATGTTGTCGTAAGTACAAGCATTGACGGGCCAAAGGAAATCAATGACTATCAGAGAGGAGACGGCTACTTTGACAAGACAATGTCTAAATATGAGCTGGCCAAGAGCAAAGGACTGACAATCAACTTTGTTTTGACAGTAACAGATTACTCCAAGGATTTCTCAGATGAATTATATGAGTTTTTTAAAGGCGAACAGATGAGTCTGAAGATTCATGCAGCCCTTCCTTCACTTAGGGGAGACAATGCAGACCCATGGGCACTTGACCAGGAAGAGCATGGTAAACTGCTTGTTGATTGGCTGGATAAATACCTCTATGACTTGGATAAGTTTGCCATAATGGATTTGGACCATATTTGTAAGAGTGCCCTCAGAAGAAGAGGAACTCTCTGTACATTTGCAGACTGCATCGGAACAACCCTTGCTGTAGGTTCTGACGGTTCAGTTTATCCATGCTACAGATTTGTTGGAATGCCGGAATATGTTTTAGGAAATGTCGCAGACAATCCGAGTTTTGATGATTTAAAGGCATCTGATGCATGGGCAAAACTTCAGGAATTCAGAGATTTTGTTGATGAGGACTGTAAAAAATGCAGACATAAGAAATACTGTGAAGGAGGATGTCCTTACAATGCAATTGTGGCATATAAAACACCTCAGGCAGTGGATCCGCAATGTACAGCATATAAAATGATATTTGATGAAGTCTCAAAAAGAATGAATAAGGAATTTGCCAAGTCCGCCTTTGGAATGGGTGCGCCTGCTCCCAGAAGGGAAGGTGAACAGTTCAGCATAATGGATCTTGCAATGAAATAAGGAGGGTAATTATGATTTGTGATGACTGTGAATATTTAGAATTGAGAAACAAGTACAAAATTGTATGTAAAGTTCATGACCATCTTCTG
>NZ_JBGULU010000071.1:0-2874 GCF_045116495.1 Methanobrevibacter sp.
CCTGTATTGGAACTCAATTATCCAACTAATCAAGATGAAACATATGTTATGGTGAATCAAATCAATGAGTTTGTAGATTCACTTGAAAAAACTGCTGAGGAGGAATAATAAGATGGTTAAAATTGCTTTAGTTTCATGCGGAACAGAATATAGTGGAATTCAAAAGGAAATTGAAAAGGCAGCAAACAAATTTGGTGCAGAAATTGTTCTTCCTGAAATCGATTTGGACTACATTGATGAATCTTATGAGAAATTTGGATTTTCAGCTCAAAGTTCAAGTTTGAAATTGATGATTGCAAGAGCCATGGCCATTGTTGAAGGCAGATCCAAACCTGATGCAGTATTTATTGCAACCTGTTTTAGATGTGCGGAAGCGGCATTGGTTAGAAATGAAGTAAGACGTTTTATTCAAAACAATACTCGTATTCCGGTAGTTACTTATTCATTTACTGAAAGAACCAAAGCTGATGAATTGTTCATCCGTATGGAAGCATTGGCTACCACTGTAACCCGTAGAAGCATTCTTGCTCGTGAAAAACAAGAAGGCCTTACTCTTGGTTTAGATTCAGGTTCAACCACTACAAAAGCAGTGCTCATGGAAAACAACCAGGTTATTGGAACTGGGTGGACAGCTACCAAGGACATCATCGAATCTGCAAAGACAGCTGCTGCTGAAGCATTTGCAAACACTGATTACGATTGGGATGATGTGGACGGTATTGGAACAACTGGTTATGGTAGATTTACAATGGGTCAGGAATTTAAAGCTGAACTCGTTCAGGAAGAATTGTCCGTTAACGCTAAAGGTGCAGTATATCTTGCAGACTGTCAAAAAGGAGAAGCTACCGTATTAGATATTGGTGGTATGGATAACAAGGTAATTACAGTTAACAACGGTATTCCTGATAACTTTACTATGGGTGGTATCTGTGCTGGTGCATCCGGAAGATTCTTGGATATGACTTCCCGTAGGCTTGATGTTGACATCACTGAATTAGGTCCTCTTGCAGTACAGGGTGACTGGAGAAAGGCAATGTTAAATTCATACTGTATTGTATTCGGTATTCAGGACCTTGTTACTACACTTGCAGCAGGCGGTTCCAAAGCAGACGTGGCAGCTGCAGCATGTCACTCAGTATCAGAACAAGTTTATGAACAACAACTTCAGGAAATTGATATTCGTGAACCTTTAATCCAGGTAGGCGGAACAAGTTTAATTTCCGGTCTTGTTGAAGCTGTAAGTGAAACCTTAGGTGGAATTGAAGTTATTGTTCCTGAATACTCTCAACATATCGGTGCTGTTGGAGCAGCTCTTTTAGTATCCGGAATGGGACACAGACACGATGATAAATAAATTTAAAGGGTTGATTTAATGTTAGTTGAATGCTACGATGAAAGAGGTGCTGAAGTTTATGAAATCATCATTAAGCAGATTTTCCAGGATTTGGTTTTAGGTGCTGCTGTTGATGATTTGAGAGCTTATGTCAATCCTGATGATCCTGTATTTGTCTTAGCTATTAAAATGAAGAAAACTTCAAATGCGGTTACTTTTGGAGATGTGGCTACTTTAACATACGTTAAGGCAGAAGATCTCACCAGAATTATTGTTGATAATGAAAATTATCTTCCAAATATCTTAAAGCAGCTATGGAAAAGATATTCTAGAGATGAGATTTATCAACCAAACAGATATCAGCTGGAAATTGCTGGAGACCATGTTGATTTGAAAACAATTATTGTGGATGATCCTCACTCTAATTTGCAGAGAAGGGTTTATGATGCAATATTTAGGATATTGCCTGAAGGATTCAAAATCATTAAAGACATGTCTACCGAAGATATCGTTACTGTTGTAGCTACTGATGAGCTAATTGCAGATGCATGGATTGAAAAGGCTAATGAATATATTGCGGAGTTAAGTGGCAAATAGAAAACTTTAAATATTTGTTCGTATCAATACAAAATAACAGGAGTTATATATTGGAGAAGTGATAGTATGGCTGAACATAAAGGTTCAAGATTTGCACACATAACAAAAGCACATCCATGTTTTAATGAAAAAATGCATGATAAGGTCGGTAGAGCACATGTGCCAGTTGCACCAAAATGTAATATCTTTTGTAACTTCTGTACAAGAGATATTAATGATGAAGAGAATAGGCCTGGCGTTGCAAGCTGTGTAATGGATGCAGATGCTGCAATCAAGCATGTCAATGATGTTGCTGCTGACGGTCCAATTGCAGTTGTAGGAGTAGCGGGACCTGGAGATTCACTTGCCAATGAAGAGACATTCAAGTTCTTTGAAAAACTGGCAACTGAACAACCTGATTTAATCAAATGTATGAGTACTAATGGACTTTTACTTCCAAAATATGCAGATAGGCTTGCAGAACTTGGAGTAAACTCCGTTACAGTAACAATCAATGCAATTGACCCTGACATTGCTGTTGATATTTATTCATTTATTAAATATGAAGGTAAGGTTTACAAAGGATATGATGCCGTTAACATTTTGATAAAAAATCAATTGGACGGTGTTGAAAAAGCAGCAGCCAATGGTATGGTTGTTAAAGTCAATTCTGTATTAATCCCTGGTTTGAACGATGAACATATTGTAGAAATAGCTAAAGAGGTTAAAAAAAGAGGCGCTTCTTTAATGAATATTTTGCCATTGATTCCTTTAGCTAAAATGAAACATTATAGTCGTCCGGACTGTTCAATGATGGAAAGTGTCAGGGAGCAAGTTGAAGAAATCATACCGGTATTCAGAGCATGCACTCAATGTAGGGCAGATGCTTATGGTATACCTGGTAAAAAAAGCGAAGATCATCATTTAGGAATGACTCCACAAAGTCATTACTAAAACTTTTTTTT
>NZ_JBGULU010000072.1:0-3225 GCF_045116495.1 Methanobrevibacter sp.
TGCACTGTTTGAGTTTTAGTCATTCTTTTACCTCTTTCCAGATGAATAAATCCCAGTGCCCAGTAGCTTCACAATACTCACGAACAATACGATCTTCAGCCTCCTCCCAAGTTTCATTCTGACCAATCCAACGGTCACCACGACCAAAAATATACCAATTACCAGACTCATTAAGCTGTTTTTTTCGAATACGTTCCCAAATATCACTTAAGATAGTTCCATCATCAAAAGATTTAGTCTTCCTAACTAACCATTCAGGAAATAGCACGTTAGTATTATTAATAATTTCTTCTGCATGATCTAACAAGTAATGTGTATTAATCCATTCAGCTCTTTTCATTTGTAACCCACCACTCTTAATTTAATAGGTGTTAACATTTCACCATTAGCTCCTTTAACTTTTCTTCCACCAATTTTAACAACTTCAGTTTTGAATATTTGCATAGAAAACATTCACTTTAAACGAAAAAATTTATACAAAATTAATAAAAAAAGAAAATAATAGCTTAAAGATTAAGCTATTACAGGAGCAATAAGTTCTTCATTATCTGATTGTATTGAAATCACTTTATTTTCTTTTGCATATGAGTAAGTATATCCAATGCCGTCATAATATAGGAAACCTTTTACTCCAGAAATGTTTTTAGCTGTACCGTTGTTGTAATTAATTAAATTGTCATCCAGTTCGGTACCATTGTAATCGAAAATTAAAATGTTAATGTAATTAGTGTCATTTTTGTATCCTTTCGCATATTCAGTGGTTTTGAAAAGATAATAGTCATTTACAGTCGCATTTTTACTTACATTTTCATTTTCTTTGAATGTTCCTGGAATGTGGAAAGTTTCACCATCAAGAGTTACATTTTGATCAGGTGGAGTTCCGAATAAAGATCCCAGGTCTGAAAGATCAAATGCAGATACAGTTCCGATAGCAACGATAGCTACAACAGCAACGGACAGTGCAAAAAATATCTTTTTGTTCATGTTTTAACCTCCTTAAATTATATATTAAATCAATATTTCCATTATCTCCCTTGAAGTTTTGATTTAGTAAAACTAAGCGGATAATTACTATACTGATAATATATTTTATACTATAATAATTTTCTTTTAAATATTTTTTCAAATGTTTTTTTAAGGTTTTGAGATTTTCAAAAAAATTTTCATCTAACGAAAAATTTTAGTTCCTGAGATTTAGGAAATATTTTTTTTCAAAATGTGAAAAATTTTTTTATTACATTTCATCTGATTTTTATTACAAATCCAAAATTTAACGAAATCACCATTTTTAAACCACTTGATGTATATGTATTACTTCACTTGTAACATTTCTCAGGAAAACTCCAAATTGACCAAATTTTATATATAAATAGAACGTATATTTTATGTAATAATATACGTTAAAAAAGAAAACATACGAAGTCTTTATATACTAAAAAATTCAATAGTAAAACAAGGGTTAGGTATAAAAATTTAGGAGAGGAAAAAGCTTATGATAGAAGTCGATGAGCTAACGGACTACCTAGATGAATACTTAGAGGAAAAACAAGAGGTAAAAAACTTAACTGAAGAAACCATCAAAAAACAGACATTCAATATATCCAAATTCATAGAATATTTGGAATCAGAAGGCGTGGATGAATTAAACAGTGATAATGTTAAAAAACAACTCAGAAAATATCGTCGGCACTGTTTAAAACAACGTGGAAATAAAAGAACCACTGTAAAAACATATATGATGAACATTCTGGAATTCATAAACTCAGAAGACGTTCATGAAGAAATCCAGCATGAACCAATCAAAATGAAGGATATTATTGAAGTAAAGGCAGAAGATCCAGAAACTGCTAAAAAAAGAATAGAAAAAATATCTTTAACCTGGCAACAAAGCGATTTCTTTTTAGATACAATCCATCAAAGCGGAAATTCACGAGATTATGCGATTTGCAGGACTTTCATTGATTCCGGGATGAGGCTAAAGGAACTGGTATTGCTTAATAAGGAAGATATTCAGGTTCCTCTGGATGAAAACGGATTCTATATCCTTCCAAATGATACATCTGAGTTTATTGATGTCAATCTAAGAGCTGAAACCACAAAAGGGGAATTGAAAGACAGAACTACCTTCATTACTTTCGATACTCTTGTCAGCTTAAATGACATGATGATGGACCGCATCACAAAACTCAGAAAAAACACCCACAATGTCTACAGGCCGGTAATTCAGAGAAACAAGGCAGCTTTGGAATCAACACGTGAAGAACTGTTCACAAATATTAAAGGCAATAGAATAGGAAAACGTGGCGTTCAGGATATAGTGAAAAAATATGCTCATGAGTGTGACAGGAGAATTGAAAGTGAAGGAATCGACTGTCCTGTAAACTACAGCAAAAATGTCAGTGTTCACATTCTAAGACACACTGCACTGTCTCATTATGCTGAAATACTTACCGTTGCTGAGGTACAGTCAATTGCAGGCCATTCAAACTCACAGACAACCGACAAATATATCCACATTGACCGTGAGCAAATGAAACAAAAATTAAAACTTAATTCAAGAAGATTTAATAACTGATATAAAAATTGAATTACTTTTAAATATTATATAAATCTAATATACTAATGTTATAAGGTAGTTTAAGGGTTTATATGAATTTTAAAAGGAAAATTTTTATATTAATATTTTTTTTATGTGTTATTTCTTTATTTGGAGTGTATTCTCTAGGTTTAAATGACAATAATGTTGCAAGTTCTCCAGATACCAATGAAACAGACATGATTGGCTGCTGTTCTATACTTTTGCAATTGGACGGAAATGATTCAGTAATGTCTTATAGACGGGATTCCGATTTAGATGCCGATATTCACATAGAAAACGTAAATTGGCATGGATATAATGTTATAAAGCAATATAAGACAGACAATAACTACTTTTGCCATGTAATAGTTACCAGTGACGGCTGGATTATCGGTTTGGGTGGAACTGATGACGGCATAGACAATCAGATAGCTGAAAATATCACCGCCAGAATGATAAATAAAAACAATACCATATCTGAAGCCGATTTGAAAGAAATACAGGAAATTAAAGAGCCTTATGGAAGAGGACATGTAGTTATTAAGGCTCCAAATGGAAATTATGGTTTTGCAACTGTTGATCAATTAAAAACAGGGAAACTGGTTCCAGGACAGTTTATTTCCATTCCTAATGATTATCAGTACTCC
>NZ_JBGULU010000073.1:0-2241 GCF_045116495.1 Methanobrevibacter sp.
CCATCAACAAAGCTTTGAAGATACCTTTTGTATCCTCCGAAGAGCTCATCTGCACCCTGACCTGAAATGGCAACTTTAATTCCATCATGAGCTACCATTCTGGTTGCAAAGTAGGTTGTAAGGCCAACACCAACTTTCATCAGATTATCATCGCCTATGGCTTTTACCACTTCAGGCAGGGCTTCACGTACTGCCTCTTCGGTTACTTCAAATATTTCCAGATCCAGATTCAGGAATTTTGATGCATAAATTGCAGCTTCCACATCCTTTGATCCTTCAGATCCCACGGCATACAATTTAACTTTTAATGGAATGTTTTCTGATATCTCCTTTAAAAGAAGTGCAAGGTATGAACTGTCAAGGCCCCCTGAAAATATTACACCAAGCTCACTTAATCCTTCAACCCTTTTAATCAGACTTAATCTTAGAATCTTATCTATTTTAGCTACATCCCCTTCAAAGACTTTTTCATAAATTGCCTGTGCTGGAGATATGTCTTCCCAGTTATAGAGAATGTGTTCAGGTTTTAAGGTATTGATATCTGTAAGACCCACTTCTTTCAGGGACAATCTTGATGATGCAAATCCTTTAACTTCATCATTTTGTGCGTAAAACAGCGGTTTAACTCCCAATGGATCTCGAGCAATTGCAAGGTTTTCACCGTCCCATACTGAAAATGCATAGTCCCCATCAATCAGTCTTATTGCTGATTGTACAGCTTTAAGCAAATCCAGTTTTTTGGCGTAAAAATCAATTAAATACAATAAAGCTTCAGCATCTGAGGAAATTTCAGCTTCAACACCAACCTTATTTAGGAAATTTCTAATTGTTAAAAAGTTATATATTTCCCCATTGAAAACCAAAACAAGATTATCACTGGCTATGGGTTGTGGTTTGGATATTCTACCATCATTATCGTAAATAGAAAGCAAATTATGTCCAAAAGCTATTTCATATTCATTTTCATCAGTGAATTCATCAATGTTAATGTCAGCATAGATTTCATCCAAATAAATGCCTGATGAATCCGGTCCTCTATTTTTAGAGGTTTTTAACATTTGTACAATATCATTTACTTTAAAACTGCCTTGCAGACCTACTATTGAACACATAATAATAAATATGAAACTAATTATACTTAAAATTTAAAAAAAATAAGAAAGTGAACTAATTAATCATTAGCCCATCTTTTTAATTTAGGAAATACTTCCATCATCATTGCGGAAGCTTCCTCCTTATCTATTTCCGGATGAACTTCAACCATTTTGTCGATGCAGAAATTCATCATCTCTTCCATGGACATGTCTGAGGTGAATTCTCCATCTTTAAAGCAGTACATGCAGTAGTCTTCATTTTTTGTACCGTCTGCATTGGTTCCAAAAAGTTCATCGCTCATAGGCATTGCACATGATTGACAGAATTTCTGATTTTCAAAGTCATTCATAATATATCACCTTCACATATATTTCAATACACTAATATTTAAATCAAACCCAAGAGCATTTGATGAATAATGTTAAAGTGAAACATCCGTTTTGGTAAAGTAGATATATGAAACAGCAAGCCCGATTACAAAAGTGGCTAAAATTATTCCGTAAGGTAATGCCTGCACCATATTTTGCTATTTCGCCGGATGCTATCCGATACTTAAAATTTAACAGAGAAAATTAGTTACTTCCGACAGGTATCATTTAAAGTTAATCCATATCTTCAAACATCAATTTCCACTGATTGTTGTTATGGATTATATCGAATCTGGAATACATATATCTAAGGACATGTTCACCATCATCCGTTATTTTGAAATACTTTAATTTTTTATTATTGTGAATCTTATATTCACTTATAATGAGATTTGATTCTTCCATTTTATTCAAAATAGGATATATGTTGCTGGGATTTGATTTTTTCAATGATCCTTCATCTATCAATGTTGAAAAAAATCGATCCAATTCCTTTAAAATCGCATAACCGTGGATAATGCCATTATATTTAACAATCCATAAAATTAGAAAACGTGACATTCCATTTACATAATGCTTTATAATGGCATTATTGCTTATAATTTCCACATAATTTTTATGAATTGATGGATTAGACTCGCCCATATTTTACATTCCTAGATAATACATGAGAAAAATTTGACTGTTGATGTAATAAATAATTTACACAAATAATCTTGATATAATATAAATTATAATTAAATAATATATAAAGCAGTATTATAAAATTTAGCATAAC
>NZ_JBGULU010000074.1:0-6499 GCF_045116495.1 Methanobrevibacter sp.
GGTAATAATTAAAAAAAAGAAAAATGAAAACTTATTCCAAACTTCCGTCTTCATTAATTACAGTAGAGTTATTTAAGATAGTTAATGTCAAATCATTCATTTTGAAATCCGATACTTTGCGAACTGACCAAAAAGTCATCAATTTGCATTAACAATATTTATATAATACATTTCTATATACTACTTAACAAGTCTTAACCTTAGTTAAGTCTTCAAACAGAGGTGTAAATCATGACAATATATGATTTTGAAGTAAAAGACGGAGAAGGAAACATGGTTTCACTATCCGAATACAAAGGCAAAGTACTTTTAATCGTGAACTCCGCTACAAAATGCGGCTTTACCCCACAATATACAGAATTAAATGAAATATATGCCGAATTCAAAGATGACGGATTTGAAATTTTGGATTTCCCATGCAACCAATTTGGAAAACAAGCACCTGGAAGCACCGAAGAGATTACCGAAGTATGCCGCAGCAAATGGCTGGTTCCATATCAGATATTCGATAAGATTGACGTCAACGGTGAAAACGCATCACCGCTATTCGAATACCTCAAAAATGAACAACCATTTAAAGACATTACCGGAAAAGGTGCAACAAAATTAAAACTGGTTTTAAAAGCAGTCGACAGACATTATAAAGACAACAATGACATCAAATGGAATTTTACCAAATTTTTGGTCGACCGTGAAGGAAATGTCGTTAGAAGATTTGAGCCTACAGAAGATTTAAGTGATGTAAAACAGGCAATTAAGGATTTAATTTAAACCCATTAAATCCTATCTTTTTTTAAAACATGATTACCAAATAATAATTAGAGGTAATTACAATGGAACAATATGACATTATCATTATTGGAGCCGGACCCGGTGGATTAACAGCCGGAATTTATGCAGGTCGCCAAGGAACAAAAAACCTTATTATTGACAGGGATCTTGCAGGAGGAATCGGCCGTGAAGTTCCTGAAATGGAAAACTATCCTGGTTTTGAAAGTATTTCAGGTCTTGAACTGATTGAAAAAATGAAAGGACAGGCAATAAAAAACTGTGATCTGCATGAGATGGAAGAAGTGGTTGAAATTGTCCAAAACGATGAAGACTACCGTTTCACAGTTACAACAAACAAGGACCAGTACCAGTCAAAAACAATCATCCTTGCAACAGGAAGTTCACACAGGCAACTGAACGCCAAAGGAGAAGAGGAATTTAAAGGAAAAGGTGTCAGCTACTGTGCAACATGTGACGGATTTTTCTTTGCAGGCCGTGACATCATAATGGTCGGCGGAGGAAACAGCGCCCTTCAGGAGGCATTATACCTTAAAAACCTTGGAGCCAATGTTACTTTAGTCCACAGAAGAGATGAATTCAGAGCCCAAAAGCACCTGCAAAATCTGATTAAAGATGCGGGCATCAATACAATTCTCAATGCAACTGTTGAAGAAATCAAAGGTGAAATGCTTGTTGAATCAGTCATTCTGAAAGACACAAAAACAGGTGAATTAAACGAAGTTCCAACAAATGGAGTCTTCATAAGTGTAGGATACATTCCGCATACCGAATTGGCAATCAAGTTAGGCGTTAATCTGGATGAATCCGGACACATAATCATTGATAAAGACCAAAAAACCAATATTGACTATGTTTATGCAATAGGCGATGTTTGTGTGGGATTGAAACAGTGGGTTGTAGCATGCGGTGAAGGTGCAGTGGCTGCAACTTCAGCATTTCAGGATTTAAAAGAAAATTAGTTATGGTGTTCTTTTAAATACATGTAGATGAAAAATGCAATTATCAATACTACAATAACCGGCAGTAACCACATGAATATTTTTAACAATACAACGGCTATCAGAATAGCAACTATGATAAATATTAAATCTTCGAATTCCATGTAATTCACATTTATAAAATATCATATATAAATTTTAATGAATTCGAAGAAAATTTCTATTTTTAATAAACTATAATAAATAAAAAAACCAAAAATAATATCATTATATTTTCATGGAGTATAAAATGACAATATTAGTGATTAATAATAAAGGACAATACAATCATAGAATACAAAGAAGCCTTCAATATCTGAATATTCCATCCAAACTGGTTTCAAATACATTGACTATAGAAGAGATTGAAGCTGAAAACCCAATCGGATTGATACTGGGTGGAGGACCTTCACTTGAAGGTGCAGGAAATAGTGAAGAATACATAAAAAGCTTTGACATACCGATTTTAGGAATATGTCTTGGCCATCAATTAATTGCTAAAGCATACGGCGGAGAAGTTACCACTTCAGATACTGAAAGTTATGCTCAAGTTAAAATTAATATTCAAAATGAAGAAAATCTGTTTGAAGGATTGGCACCTCAAATGGACGTTTGGTCTTCACACAAAGATGAGGTGAAAACAATTCCTGAAGAGTTTGAAATCCTGGCCAGTTCTTCCCTATGTGATGTTGAATCCTTTAAGCACAAAGACAGGGATGTATATGGAATCCAGTTCCACCCTGAAGTGCACCATACTCCAAAAGGCGAAATTATTTTTAAAAATTTCTATAAAATCTGTCAAAAAGGTGTATAATTATGATTGATAATGCTGAAGATTTAGCAACAAAAGCACAAGACAATAAAGCCGGTTTAAAAAGACAATACGTCAATATTCCAATCGGTGATGAAGAATATGGATTCAGAATTTCTGGAATAGGAGCCAAATCCGTAAAACTTGAAAAATTTATTAAATATGATGATATTATTGAAGCTATCGAATCCGGCAATGACAATGGACTCGAAGCTATGATCAAACAAATCATTGAAGATTACGAAGAAGACGAAGACGAGGAATAAGATGTTAAGCCCAAAAGAATTTATTGATGACGCCGTCCAAAAAATTAAAGACCAAATTGGTGATGAAAAAGCAATAATTGCATTATCCGGAGGAGTAGACAGTTCAGTTTGTTCCGTACTTGCTCAAGAAGCTATCGGAGACAATTTGACTGCAATCTTTGTAGACCATGGTCTTTTAAGAGAAGGAGAAGTTGAACAAGTAACCAATACATTTAAAGACAGATTGAATTTCAAATTTGTTGATGCTTCCGATGAGTTTATGGATCAACTTGCAGGAGTTGAAGATCCGGAAGAAAAAAGAAAAATCATTGGAAGAGTGTTTATTGAAGTATTTGAAAGAGAAGCTATCGAATCCGGAGCCAAATATTTAGTTCAGGGAACAATTGCTCCAGACTGGATTGAAACCGAAGGTGAAATCAAATCCCACCACAACCTGGCACTTCCAAGCGGTATGGAATTGGAACTCTGTGAACCAATCAGAGACCTGTACAAGGACGAAGTCAGAGAAATCGGAGATGAATTAGGACTTCCTGCAACAACAGTCTACAGACAACCTTTCCCAGGACCTGGACTTGGAGTACGTGTTGTTGGAGCACTTACAAGAGAAAATGTTGAAATCTGCAGAAAAGCAAACAAGATTGTCTGCGATGAAGTCGAAGCCAGAGGAATCAATGAACAGGTATGGCAATACTTTGCTGTTCTGACCGACACCAAAGTTACCGGTGTTAAAGGAGACCAAAGAGACTTTGGATACCTTGTGGTAGTCAGAATCGTGAACTCCATTGATGCCATGACCGCTTCAGTTGCTGAACTTCCTTGGGAGGTTATTCAAACCATTTCACAAAGAATCACTTCTGAAATATCTGAAGTTACCCACGTAGCACTTTCAATAAGTGATAAACCACCAGCAACCATCGAATTCTGTTAAAAATACTTATTTTAAGTATTTTTACTTTTTTACTTTTTTTAAATTAAGATAACTATGAAAACAACTAAAAATGCCTATCTTGCCAAATTAACGGAACAAATCCAAATGAAGTCCGTTAAAGTTGGAAAAAACCTGGAAGGAACAACCCCGCCATCTGTTTTTATTGGAAGATGGTCCTATCCCAAAGTCTATGCGGGGCCAATGATGAGCAGCCAGATGGGAGATACACATATCATGGACTCTCCTGAAGACTGGATAGGGCAAAACAAAACCCAGGATGAAATCATAAACTATAGGATGAATCTTGTCCGTGGAAAACAACTGATAAAGATTGACGATTTGGAAAATCCGTTTGTTGAAAAGCTCCAGGACATATCACTTGCATCCACCTCAATCGACAGTGAAGCGACTTTTGGCAGGCGTCCGACAGGATCCATGCTTACAGAAGACAGCATGCCCCACGGACCCAGTGCAGTCATTGAAAAATTCGATATCGATGCAGTCAGATGGGACAGGCAGCTTGAAAAAACATTTTATGATACTGACCTGAAAGCAACAGAAGCTGTTTTGAATCTCCACAACAAAGACGTTCCGTTCACCGCTATGCAGAAGGCATTTTCCGTTGGAGCCATCGGTACTAAAAATAAGAGAAAACTCGTTCCGACACGATGGTCAATTACCGCATGCGATTCAACACTTGCAGATGAATTCCTAAAGGAAGTCAGGAAATTTGAAATACTGGACACTTATAGAGTATTTGAATTCGGAGCTCTGAACAATTATTATATAATCATTTTAACACCTACAGAATGGCAATATGAATGGTATGAAGCATTCATTAAATTAATGAGAAATGAAGAATTGATATTTTCAGATTATGAAACAAACGGCGGTAAAAAAGAATATTCAAGAGTTGGCGGATGCTATTACACCGCAAAGATGGCAGTTCTTGATTATCTTCTAAAAATAAAAAGGCAATCCGGATTGATAATTTTAAGAGAGGCTTACGACGGATATGTCCCATTGGGTGTTTTTAATGTAAGAGAAAACATCAAAGAAGCAATGCTGAGACCATATCTGGAATTTGAAACCCTGGAAGATTGCCTTAAATATTCAGGAGAAAAACTCAGGATTCCTGTCAACAGATATGTGAAACAGGGAACACTTCTAAATGAAATGCTTCACACAAAGCAGACTACCCTTGACATGTACTTTAAAAGTGGATAATTATGTTTAAGTTTAAAACCCCTTCAAAGAAAACCTTGGAAATTATGGCAGAAGCTGCAAAAGACAACGAAGACTATGAAGCCAAATGCATTGAAAAGATTAGGCGGCTGACTTCACATGAAGAAGCAAAAATCACTTCAAGCGGAAACAACAGCATTTTCATTGCTCTTTCAGCCATTGAAGGTGACGTCATCATACCTGATCAGGGAGGATGGCACGGATTCAAGCAAATCGCCAAATTTTTAAATAAAAACATTATAACCTTAAAAACAGATTTGGGACTTATAAATCCAGAATATATGGATGATTTGGAAATTGAAGATAATTCTGCACTGATTTTTACAAGTTTTGCAGGTTATACCGCCGAGCAGGACACCAAAGCAATATCAAAATATTGCAAATGCAACGGCATTATAACCATTGAGGATGCATCAGCAGGAATTGGCGATAAGCAAAACCTATTGGGAAACGGAAATTATTCAGACATTATCATTGCATCGAC
Source organism: Methanobrevibacter sp. (assembly GCF_045116495.1). Classification (GTDB taxonomy): domain Archaea; phylum Methanobacteriota; class Methanobacteria; order Methanobacteriales; family Methanobacteriaceae; genus Methanocatella. Next base: position 5,504 of record NZ_JBGULU010000074.1, read on the forward strand.
AGGTTCGCCAAAGATAATCAATGTCGGAAGCGGGGGATTCATTTCATCCAGTGACAGTGAAATCTTTAAAAGAACATCACTTCCTCAAAAATTAAGCAAAACATCACAAATTGTATGTGGTGGTATATGTAGTGAACTTGAAAATGTAACTGAAAAACTGGAAGTTTCATTAAATGCAACAGAGCATGTAAAAAACAATATTGATAATACAATACATGCCGATAAAAGAGGCGTTAATGTAATTATACCTCATGCAAATGCAAAAGAAATCAGCTGGAATCTGAAAAAGTCACTGCCTATTGACAGAAGCGGATTCATAACAACATGTCCCAACTACAACCGCATAAAACAAAAGGCCATTGCAGTTGAGATTAAAAACTTAGACTATGACTGCCTTAAAGAGGAGTATCTTGATAAAATAATAGAAGAGATCAATAATCAACTATGAGTTTTGAAATTCTGTCGATAATTATATTTTCAACAGACATATTTTCAGCTTCAATATCAGTGATTGCATAAATCTCCTTTAATTTGTCCTCATCACCATCTAAAACATCATCATCACGAGTGAAAAGAGATTCCAATTCCTCAACATAATCATCATCGCAATTAATTAAAACTGCACAGAGATTCATATCCCCTTCACTGAGGCCCAATATTTTAAATGCCTTTGAAATCTGGCGCTGTGCAGAGCATCTTAAAAGAACTTCAACTCCCAAATCCTTTGCAATGTTTTCACCACGGTCAAACGCAGCGACTGCATGATTGACTCCATGAACTACATGATTTTTAGAAGCTATTGCATCCGCATCCATAAGCTGTATAATCTCTTCGTCTTTTTTGATTTCATTGATTTGTGACAGCACATCACCAACAGAATCTATATTTGCCCTGAAACCGTATATTTTAAGATTATCCATATGCATGCAACCACTACTCCCTAAGCAACCTGTTTACACCTGCGATATATGCCTTAACACTTGCATTGATAATATC
>NZ_JBGULU010000075.1:0-25328 GCF_045116495.1 Methanobrevibacter sp.
CCATATGAAATCAAGGCTCTTGCAGATAATTTTGAAGGCGTTGGAAAGTCTGGCGATTTTGATGTGAACTGGTCAGATTTGATGAAATACAAAAGAAAAAGAATCGCAGGAATGTCAATATTCCTGGACGGCAAATTCGATGAATATGACCTTGATGTGGCACACGGAAAGGGAGTCATCGTTGATGAACATACAGTACAGGTAGCCAACAAGAAATTCACAACTGACAAAATCGTAATATGCACAGGTCTCAAGCCAGTTATTCCGGAAATCAAAGGAAAGGAATACCTGCATGACAGTACAGACTTTTTGGATATAGATGAGCTTCCAAAGCATGCAATCATTATTGGTGCAGGATTTGTCGGAATGGAATTTGCATCAATACTGGCTGAAGCAGGCCACAAGGCGAATGTAATTATTCGCGGAAACATGGCCCTGAAATACTTCCACCAGCCATATGTACAGAAGGTCATTGAAATTCTAAAGGAAAAGGGAATCCGTTTCCATTTTAACCAAACAGTAACAGAAGTAATAAGTAACATTGAAATCGACAATCCTGAAGCTAAAGTTTTAAATGTGGCCTCTGCTCAAAATGCGGATGAATTTTTAAGAGATCCGGAAGCAAAAATTGACAACAGAGCATATGAAAATGGATTTACAGTAAATCTGGATAATGGTGAAAGCCTCACAGGGGACTATGTAATTGCCGCAATGGGAAGAACAGCCAATGTGGAAGACATAGGCCTTGAAAACGTCGGTTTGACCTATACCAACAAGGGAATCAAGGTCAACGGACACCTTCAAACTGAAGTGCCTAACATTTATGCCTGCGGTGATGTTGCAGACACAGGCATTGCAAAGCTAGTTACCGTTGCAATTCATCAATCCAAATATCTTGCAAAAGAGCTATTGGGCGAAGCTGATGAGATAACCTATCCTGTTGTGCCTGCAGTAGCATATACAATACCAAGGATAGCTACCGTGGGGGTACCTGCTTATATTGCAGAGCAAAGCGATGAATTTGAGGTTCATCAAATCAATTATGGAAGGGCATATTCCCTTGAGCTTAAAAATGATTTGACAGCTGAAGCTAAAGTCATTGTTGATAAGGACCTCCAGATTGTTGGTGCCGAAATATATGCTGCCGAGGCGGAAAACGTAGCAAACATGTTTACATTCATCATTAACAAGAAGATAACCTTGGAGGAACTTGATTATATGATATACGCATTCCCTTCAAGCAGCTCAGTATGTTTATATAAACTGCACAATATCCACTATAAATTCTAAAACATAGATTCTTTTCTATGTTTTTAACTTTTTAGGAAATTATCATGTTTAAAAAGGACCATATTCTTATTTTAATATTAATAATTATTATTTTAGCCATATCAATAGCTATAATCAGCATGTCTCATGTAGACAATACAGTTTCACCTAAAAACACATCATCAACAACAGAAATAATAGCGAATGATACTGTTGGAACTGTAAAAGTCATCAAAAATATTGGAAATCCAAATTCCAAAAAAATAGCTTATGTGGTTGGTGTTCACCCATTGGAAAATGAAACTCATAAGACATTGCTTAAACTGCTTCCGGCATTGACTGATTTAAACTATTGCTATGACATATACGTCATCAATGTAACCAAAGATATAGGTCATTATGGTGACGGCTATTCAGACAACAGTCCAGGAAGGCAGAACGGTCAGAATCTTGCCTATAAATATGTATATCCTCAAATCGCTGAAGGCGATTATGAACTGGCAGTTGACATTCATTCAAATGTAGGTGCATATGAATATAAGACATTTGTTTTCAGTCCGGTTAAGGAATCATTAAGCGGAGAATATGCAAAGAAAATTGCAGACAGCAGTGAAAATATTTCATATTATGTTCCGGATTCAACAACAAGCGGACCATTTTTAACAGTACCATTAAATGAAAATGGAGTACCTGCATTTTACTTTGAAGAATATAGCTTTGCACCACAAGGCGAAAAAGACTCACACATGCTTGAATTAATACATGCAATTGACAATCTGGAATTAAAATAGAGTGATATTATGAAAGCACATTATGAATGCGGAGCCTGCATTTTAAGGCAGGTCAAGGAGGTCATAGACCTTTCAACTGAGGATGAAAGCTTGAAATTTGAACTGATGCAGAACTGCATCATGATTATGGCCGAAAACTTCGAAAACTCACAGCCGAATGAACTGGCAACTCTAGTAAACCAGTACATCAAGCAGAAAACAAAATGTGAGGATGCCTATTTTAGACAAAAGGAGATAAGCAGCACAATTGCTTTGTCCATATTGCCAAACGTCAAAGAGATTATAAAAACAGATGACAGTTTGGAAACCTATGTTAAAGCAGCCATTGTTGGAAACATCATGGATTTTGGAGCTTTTGATGTAAATACTGATTTTAGAGCATTAATTATTGATAACTTGGGCAAAAATCTAAGCATTAATGACATTGGCGAGTTTGAAAGGGCATTGAATGACCATGATGATGTCCTCTATATTGTTGACAATGCCGGAGAGATTGTTTTTGACAGGCTGCTGATTGAAAAAATCAGACAATATGATGTTAATGTCACTGTTGCAGTAATCAGTTCTCCGATTGTCAATGATGCTGGAGTAAAGGAAGCCATCGATGCAGGTTTGGATGAATTGGCAGAAATTGTCACTGTCGGCAGTGACATGGGAGGAATCGTGGAGGAAATGTTTTCAGATGAGTTTAGAGAAATCTTTGATGAAAGCGATTTTATCATATCAAAGGGAATGGCAAACTATGAAGGATTAAGCGAGATGAATCTTAAAAACAGAGATGTTTTTGCATTGCTTTGCAGCAAATGCAGTCCCATTTCCAGAAATTTAGGTGTAGACATTAGTTCATTTGTGTTTAAAAAATTGTAATTACGACATATTTTAATACAAAATATATCATTAAATATTAATAATTGTACGGTCATAAATTATATTGGGTGTAAAAATTGTATTCTGACAATTTATTTTTATTATTTTTAGTCATAGTGGAAGTAATCATTTTCCTAATTTTAATGGTTGTATTTAAATGGGTTTATAATAAGCTTAAAAAAAATACTCCCAGAATATTTAACATCCATGAATATTTCCCTGAAGATGAAATACATACGTTGATACAGGTATTTTATCTGATAATGATGGGACTGTTCTTTGTAAATATATTATATGGTCTGATTTTTGTAGAAAAAGAACTGGTCTATTTCTGTATATTTGATATTCTCCTTTCATTGTATCTGGCATCGGAATTGGATAAAAGCACACTCAAAAATAAGATTTTAGTGCTTCTGATAATTCCATTCGGATCTTTAACTTATTTGATTTTTGGAAATCCTCTTTCAGGAGTACTTGATTTTATTCATCTTCCGGTATTTGCTTACTTTATAAAAGTATACTATGACAAATTCAGGGAATATACCTCTGCAAACGGTTTGGGAATAGCTATACTATTATTATTTGTAATAATTTTCTTCAGCTTTTTGTTTACCCAATTTACTGAAAGTGTCAATCCGCTTGATTCACTTGTAATGGTTTCAAATGCATTTACAAGTAACGGATATGCTGTTTTAGGCCACAGTATTCCAGGTAAAATCAATTCAGTTGTTTTAGTTTGGAGCGGATATATATTATCAGGTGTCGGTACTGCGACATTGACTGCAGGAATTCTAATCAGGCACTTCAACTCCAGATTTGAAGAATTGGAAGAGCTTATAAAAAAGAACAATGAAGAATAGTTTCGTTTTGTAAAATTTTCAAAACTTTATTCTTTTTTTATAATTAATGAAAAAATATATTCATACTATTTCACCATATATATTATCAACCAACTTATAAAAAATTATATTTTACCTAATGAAGTTCAAATTAGGTGGATTTGTATGGATAGAAACACGAAGATAATTTGCATAATTTTTGTAGTTATAATATTGGGTCTTGCAATTTATACATTCGCTCCAATACATAGAAGTTACAGTATTGAAAATGCATCTTATGACCTTACGGTACATGATTACGGTAAATTGCATGTGGATGAGGTATATGACTATTCATTCAAGGGGGAATATAACGGAACTTACAGAAACATTCCATTGAAGTTTGGTGAAAACATTTCCCGTCTAAAGGTCAGTGCAGAAGGCGCCTATCCTGTTGTGGAGCAAAGCGATACAAGTGGTGAAAAGAATTTAAAAATCTATCTGTATATGGATAGTAAGCATACACAAAAGGTAAAGGACTGTGATGTCCGCATTAAAATCAGCTATGATATGGATAATGTCGTCAGGTTATATAGGGATATTGGTACGCTCCAGTATAAGCTATGGGATAAGCAATGGGATGTTGGAGTAAAAAACCTCTATGTTACTGTCCATCTTCCGGGCGATAAGAACAATACTTTTTATTTGGATCCAGAAAAATTCACCAGAACAAGCTCTCTTGAGGCAGATACAATTACCGCCAAGGCAACAGATATTCCTAAAGGAGAGATTTACGAACTGCTTGTACTGATGCCTAGAGATGATTTTTATCCTCATGCACTATGGGCACAGCATATTGACGCAAACGGAAAGGATGAAATCATCAGCAATCATAATAAAAGCATTTCAAGTCTGAACTTCTGGGATATGATGCTTAATATTTATGTAATTATTGCACTGGCAGGTCCCGCTATATTAATCGGCACCTACATAATATGTGGAAGAGAGCCTAAAGTTGATTATGATGGAATCTATGAAAGGGAAATTCCGTCAGACAATCCTCCGGAGGCAGTCAATGCACTGTTTGCACAGACATCTGAAATCGGAACGCCTGATATGCAGGGTTTTGAAGCATCGATATTAAACATCATTGACAAAAAAGTCATTGATATCAAAGCTCAGGACAATGAGGATTTGTTTTTAATTTTCAAAGAGGATAGGAAACATGAATTGTCTTCAAGTGAGCAGAAAGTATTCGATGCGCTTTCAGCTTTTGCAGCAGATAATGTTTTAAACTTATCCACATTGCGCAAACGGTTAACCAACCAATCCAATGCCAAATCGTTCATGAAAAAGTTTAATGATTGGAAAAAACAGGTTGAAGAGGAAAACCGGGAAAATGTGAAAAGATACTTCAACACCAAAGGTTCAAAAATTACAGGATGGGTTGGTTCAGTAGGATTCTTTTTAGCCCTTATAATGTTCTTTTCTGCAGCGCTGTTTCCTACATATAATATGAGAGTATGGGCAATGAGAATAGCTGTGGTTGTGGGCATTATCGGAATTGTCAATTTTTTCCTTCCAGCAGATTATGTTGGACAATGGACTCCCGAAGGAAGGGTTCTTCATCTAAAATGGAAAAACTTCAAAAATTTTCTCCAGGACAACAGTCTGATAGAGCAGCATCCTCCGGAATCAATTGTCATCTGGAAAAAGTATTTGATTTATGGTGCCGCTTTGGGAGTTGCAGATAATGTCTATAAGTCAATGAAACTTCAAGTGCCAAATATAAATGAATATAATGATAATATATTTCTGTATCATTCATTTAACGGATTTTCCATGATGCATTCTGCAGTAAAAGCAGGTCAATACTCCTCAAATCCTTCATCAAGTGGTGGTGGTTCAGGTGGCTTCGGAGGAGGTTCCGGAGGCGGTGGCGGTGGAGCATTCTAGTTCCACCATAATTTTTCAGTATTTTTTCCACTGGTAAGCTATTCGTGGTGTTCCATCAGCAACGTATATTCTTCCGCATTTAACGAAGCCGTTTTTTTCAATTAGTTTCTGCATAATCAGATTGCTATTGTGTGTGTCTATTCTGATGTTGTCTGACAAATCCTTGCAGTAGTCGATAGCGCTTTTGAAAATGCCATTAGCTTTACCGTCACTTGCAATCCTGTGTATGGTCACATATGCATCATCATTAAGCCATTTTCCATTTTCGATATATTCATAAGTTGGCTCATCGCCATTAAAAAGAGCAAAAACTCCATGAGGTGTGTCATCCTCACAGATTACATGGCAAACTCCATTAGCTATGTCATCTTTAATGAGTTCGCTACTTGGATATGAATGGCTCCACTGGTTCGGATTTCCGTTTTCGATCATGAAATCCTGTGCAATACTGTAGATGTTCATGATTGCATCCAAATCGTCCTTTTCAGCTTTTCTGATATGCACACGAACACCTTAAATTTTGGATAATTTTAAATTACTTCAAATCCCAAGAGTTTTATTTTGTTTGAAAGCAGTTTAGGGTCGGGATCTATTTTTTCGGATAATTTTGTTGTTATGTATTTTTTATTATCATCTGCAAAAACAGTAGCTATCTTTAAGTCGTCACTGTCCATCAGTACGCTGGCAAGGAAGTTTGCACCACTTGAAATTCCTATTCCAAGTCCCAATTCCTTAGCTATTCTTTTGGACATGTTGATTGCATCACAGTCATGAATTAAAACAATATCATCAATCAAATCTTGATTTACAATTCCCGGAATAAAGTCATCGCCAATTCCTTCTATCATATGACTTCCTTCTTCCATTCCCATTTTAAGGATTGATAATGTGGACGGTTCAAGAGCGAATATTTTGGAATCCGGATTGTTGTCCTTTAACCGTTTTCCGATTCCCATAAGTGTTCCTCCGGTACCGATGCCTGAAACAAAAGCGTTTACATCCGGAACGGCATCCAATATTTCCTGACCTGTTGTTTTATATTGAGCTTCTACGTTTAATGGATTATCAAATTGGAGTGGTCTGAATGCGCCGGTTTCGAGTGCAAATTCTTCTGCAAGTTTCAATGCTCCTTTAAATCCACCTTCTTCTTTGGATACTAAATGAACATGAGCACCATACATTTCAATGATTTTTCTTCTCTCGAGGGACACCCAATCAGGCATGAAAATATGGACTTCATGGCCTAAAAGAGCACCGATTGCACTGAATGCAATGCCTGTATTTCCGCTTGTAACCTCTACAATGGACTGACCTTCGGCTAAATTACCGTTTTTCTTTTCATTTTTGAGAATATATAGTGCAATTCTATCTTTAATGCTTCCTGCATAATTGTAATATTCAAGTTTGGTGTATATGCTGCCTTGCTTTCCTTCATATTCATAATTTATTTTTATCATCGGCGTATTGCCTATTAGCTTTTCAATATTCATAACCTTCAATCCAATTCAATAATAAAAAAATCTAACATTGTTATTTATGTATTTTAAATATAAAAAACTTTATTAATGTTTTGTTATAGAGTTTGCATATTATTTTTGAGCGATGACACAAATCCAATTTGCGTCTTCACCAGTAAATGAGTCTTTTGATTCCTTTGTAAAACAAATTACATTGGAAAAGCCCGCTTTTCTTAAAGATTCATCCAATTCGTCTTCGGAATATATTTTCATATTCAGCAGTTCAATAAGTTCCTTTTGACGTTCATCATCTTCTTTCGGAAGTGCTTCATTAGCAATAAATATTATTCCGTCATCTTTCAGGACTCTTCTAACTTCCTTTAGGTCATTTACAAAATCTGGCCAGAAATAAACAGTTTCAAAACCGGTTGCAATATCAAAGGTATTGTCTTCAAACGGCAGGCTGGAAACGGAACCGTGAATGATTTCACATCTTCCCTCATCAATTGCGGCTTGATTCAATTTTGTTGATCTTTCAACTGAAAGCTCTGAATAGTCAATGCCGCAGACCATATTCTGGGTCATTTCAAGAAACCTTTTTACATTAACGCCACCGCCGCATCCGATATCCAAAATTGTGTCTTCTTTTGTGATGTCCAGATGACTTACGCTCCATCGGGCGAGGGATTCATGATTCACATTCATGTCATCCAATAGTTTATCTCCCAATTCGCCTTGGGGATTGCGCGCATTTATTAACAAATCCGGTTCTTCAATTAATTTGATATTTTTAGTCATGATAATGCCTCTGATATTATTATATTGGATAATTGATTAATAAACTGTAATGAAAATTTGGCATTTTCAAATAAAAAAGGTAATATGTTATTAAAAATAGATAATTTATTTGAGGGGAAAATATGAATATTGATTCTGAGTCATATGTGGTATTTGTAGCATTCATAACATCATTTTTTGCAGTTTTTTTATCTGCAGGAATTGTTTTGGGAGTTCCAGCAATAGCTTCTGAATTTGGAATGAATAATATCTTTCAAAACTGGATTATAACCTTGAATGCACTTGTCATTGCAATATTCACACTTCCTGCCGGTCAGATTTCAGGAAAGTATGGGGTTAAAAAGTCATTGATAATAGGCGTTACAATCTATCTGCTGTCATCAATTGGCGCATGCATGTCATTTTCAACAGAGTCATTTTTAATTTTCCGCGTATTCCAGGGCATTGGTATTGCTTTTTCCAATGTATCTGCAATGGCAATGGTTGTTCAGGCAGTAAAACCACAAAACAGAGGAAAAGCATTGGGATTTACTGTAACCGGAGTATATCTGGCCGGTTCACTTTCTCCTGTATTCTGCGGATTTTTAGTGCACAACTTCGGCTGGAGGACAATGTTTTATTTTGTAATACCATTTTTGATGCTCTGTATTGTACTCATGATATTCAAAATACCTCAGGAATGGAAAACCTATGAGGGAAGCAGAATAGATTCATTAGGTTATCTCATTTATGGAATCGGCATTACTTTATTCATTTATGGATTTACCAATTTGATGAACAGTTTTGGTGCGATTTCAATTTTCATAGGTTCTATTCTATTAATCGTTTTCGGTTATTATGAGCTTAGAATCGATAGTCCGGCATTTAATATGAATCTATTTAAAAATATGAAGTTTACTTCATCCAATGTTGCGGCTTTATGCAGTTATCTTGCAATAGCTTCAATTACAACCATTCTGAATTATCATTTTCAATATGTGAGGGGATGGAATGCGCAAATGTCTGGGTTGATATTAATCATCACTCCGATTATCATGGCATTGATAGCTCCGAATTCAGGAAAACTGTCTGATAAAATCCATCCGCAAAAGCTTGCAGCAATCGGAATGAGCATTGCAACTATAACACTTATGATATTGATATTTTTGGATGTTAACACTCCATTATATCTTATAGTAATAGCAATGATTTTACAGGGAATAGGAATGGGATTGTTTACAACACCAAATACAAATGCTATCATGAGCTCCGTTCCTCCTAATGAAACTCCTAACGCTTCTGCTGCACAGTCAGCTATGAGAACAATGGGGCAAACAATCAGTATGGGTCTTTTAACACTTGTATTTGCATGGATAATGGGAAATTTAAAGCTTTCTTCCGAATATGCAGGTTTGATTGTTCAATCTTCACAGCTGGTCTGCATAATTTGTACAATAATCTGTATCATTGCCATATTTGCCTCTTTAGTGGGTATCAAATCCAAGGATTCATTCAATATTGAAAGATAGATGCAATTTTATTGCCATGCTATTTAGGAAATATCATTTTGATATGATTGTAAAAATTAAATTTTCAATATACAATATTCACTAAATTTCATGTTATTTGATTTAAACACTAATATTTCGTGTTTTATTTATTGTTTAGATTAATTTAAGTCAAAAATTAATTCATTTTCATGTTTTAAGCCATTAAATACATAAATTCTAGCATATACATTGGATTTTTGAATAGTATTAAATAATATGAACAATATACTATTATATGTAATTAAACATGTTATTTTAAAGGAGAGTTATATGGATTATACTCAATTATTAAGAGCAATATTTTCATTTTTTATTCCAGGATTAGGTCAAATGATGAATGGAACCATAGGCAGAGGTCTTAAATTCTTATTTGGTTTTCTAATTGTATGGTTTGCTCTTCTGATTCTTCATTGGGTAGTTGTTCAGGCTGTTATATGTTTAATCATTAGGGTTTTCTGTGCATATGATGCGTATTCCTATCAGGGATATTAGACTTTAGCTTTTTGTTTTGTTAGTTAATTTTATATATAATTAAATAAATATTATACCTAACGAACGGTAGGTTGGAAATATGAATACTAAAGAAAAAATATTTGACGTATCCCTTGATCTATTTTCCAAAAAAGGATATGATTCTGTTTCACTAAGAGAAATTGCAGAAGAAGTTGGAATCAAAAAAAGCTCAATATATAGTCACTATTCATGCAAAGAAGCAATACTAATGGATATTTTCGAATACTTTACAGACCTGTTCAAATATGATGAATTGCTCAACAACAAAGACCTTAACTTAAATTCAGACAATGAAATTCTGCTTGAAAATCCTGAACTCTTCTATCACATGGGTTCTGAAGCCATAAAAGAAATGATGTCAGAAGAGAGAAACCTGAAAATCTGGAAACTGATATTTATACAGATGCACTACAACGAAAACATTAGACTTTTTTTCCAAAATGAGATACTGGTAAAACCATTGATATTCTGGAACGGATTTTTCACAATACTAAAGGAAAAAGGAATCATCAGACAGGACACAAATCCCAAGCTATTGGCAAAGGAGTACTATAGCTTTCCTATATATCTGCTCATGGAAATGTGTGCAAAATACGACGACATTCCTCAAGGATGTCTTGACAATTTCTTTTATGAAGCCGAAGAGCATGCAAAATTCCTGCTTGATTGTGTGAGGGTGAAATAATGGATTTCAATCTTCAGAATTATCTTGCAGATGGTGTTGAAGTGATATTGAAAGACGCCATGCATGCAACTTTAAAAAATCCAAAAGAAAGTTTGTTTTTGATTAGATTTTCAAAACATGCCAGAAAAGCAACAAAAATCAGAAAACGCTATGAAAAGGATGGGCAGAATATTCCTGTATTTTTAATAGCAAGCATAACAAGCAGCTGCAATCTGCATTGCACAGGGTGTTATTCACGGGCCAATAATGCATGCAGTGACGACGAACCTCAAAATCAGCTTTCAGACGATGACTGGCACAACATATTCAAACAGGCAAAGGATCTTGGAATAAGTTTTATTGTTCTTGCCGGCGGCGAACCTTTGCTCAGACAGGATGTTCTGATAAAAGCAAGTGAAATGAGTGAAATCCTGTTTCCGGTATTTACGAATGGAACACTGCTGGATGAGAAAAATCTGGAATTGTTTGATGAAAATAGAAATCTTGTGCCTATAATATCTATTGAAGGAGATCAGGATGTAACAGATTTGAGAAGAGGTGCTGGTGTGTATAATCATATAGTCAATGTAATGGAATTGATGAAAGAAAACAATATCATTTTTGGCACTTCACTTACATTTACAAAAAGAAATATATCCTCACTTGTTTCAAATGAATATATTGACAAATTACATGATTTTGGATGTAAGGTAGTATTTTTCATTGAATATGTTCCGTTAAATGAAGATACAACAGACCTTGCACCAACAGACAGTGAACGGGAATTATTATTTAATGAAATTAATCGCTTACGCAGGGAATATGATGACATGTTATTCTTATCATTTCCTGGAGATGAAAAGACTTCAGGAGGATGTCTTGCTGCTGGAAGAGGTTTTTTCCACATCAACTCCAATGGTGGAGCGGAACCCTGTCCGGCCAGTCCGTATTCAGACATCAACGTTAAGGAATCATCACTTCTTGATGCGTTAAATTCAAATCTGTTCAAATCCCTTAGAGATGGTGGCCTTTTGATGGATGACCATGAAGGTGGATGCGTTTTATTTGAACACAGAAAAGATGTTGAAAGAATATTGAAACAGTGACCAATGAGGAAATAATATTTCCTAATCTTGATGAGGGTTATCATACTATGTTAAGGATTTGGAGATGAATTTCTAGTTAATTAAAAAAGTTTTGGTTCAACAGGTCTGTTTATCACTTCATCAATGTCAATGTGGATTTCTTTCACATTTCTTTTAAAATGACCCAGATATTCGATATTTCCATTTTTGCCGGGCATTTTGGAGACATCCAAACCTATGATATTATAGCCATATTTTTTAAAGTAATCAATAATATCAACAATAACGTCCCTGTGAACCTGCTTGTCCTTAATTATTCCCTTATATTTGGTGGCCAGTTCTTTTCCGCATTCAAACTGTGGTTTTATTAAGAATACCAGTTCATAATCATGATTTTCAGTAGATATTCTGTCTATAATGTGTTTCAGTGAAATGAATGATACGTCGGATACCATAAGGTCAATGCTGTCAAATAGCTCGGATGGTGCATCTTTAAAGTTCAGCTGTTCATGCAGGTCTACCCGTTCATCATTTCTTAAACTTTCTGCCATCAAGTCTGTACCGACATCAATGGCAACTACCCTTTCGGCTCCGTGTTTTAAACAGCAGTCAGTAAATCCCCCTGTTGATGAACCAATATCCATCACATTTTTATTATTAAAATCAAGGTTGAATGAATCGATTGCTCCTTCTAGTTTCAGTCCTGCCCGGGATACATATTTTAAAGTGCTGTTGTCAATGATTTCAACTTTATCCTGTTTTTTAACATTATAACTGCATTTGGTTATAATCCGGTCATTTACTTTAACGTTACCTGATTTGATTAATTCCTTTGATTTGTTTCTGGAGCTGATAATATTTTCATTAACCAGATACTTGTCCAATCTGTCTGCCATCTAAACACCCTTATATTGGTGTATTTTTGTTTATCAATCTATTTAATTTTTTTTCAAGAGAATAATATTGAATTTAATGTACATTTATGTTCTACAAAGTTTTATATAGTACATTATATAGAATATTTATACGGTTCTTTATAAATAACAATAATAAATTATTTAGGTAGAAAAAATGAACGATACAACAAAAATTTTAACTATTCAGGACATATCCTGTTTTGGGCAGTGCTCAATAACAGTTGCACTACCTATAGTTTCCGCATTTGGAATTGAAACTGCAATTCTTCCTTCAGCAGTTTTATCCACACATACTTCAGGTTTTACTGATTTTACTGTAAGAGATTTGACCGAAGACCTTCCAGAAATCAGAAAACATTGGGAAAAAGAGGAAATTGATTTTGATGCAGTTTATACAGGATTTATAGCATCAATTGAACAATTGGATTATATAAAAGATATCATAGATTCAAGATTAAAACCTGACGGGCTTGTATTTGTAGATCCTGCTATGGCAGATCATGGTGAATTCTATAATGGATTTGACCAGGAATTTGCAGATGCAATGGGAGAACTTTGTAAATTAGGGGACTTCATCCTTCCAAATACAACTGAAGCCTGCTATATATTGCACAAACCTTGGAAAGAAGAATTTTCAAGAGAAGAAATGCTTGAAATGGCAAATGAACTTTCAGCATTTACAAAAAGATATGTCATCCTAAAAGGAGATACCAATGATGAAGGTAAACTGGGCATGATTGTTCTGGACAAACAGGAAGGCACATGTGAAATCGTATACAATGATAAAATTGATTATGTATCTCATGGAACCGGAGACGTATTTGCTTCATCCTTTGTCGGATCAACAATGGTCGGCAAATCACCTACCGCAGCGGCTAAAGTTGCAGGTGAATTTACTAAAAGGGCTATTGAAAAGACAATCGGCGATGAAAACCATAAATACGGAGTAAAATTCGAACAGGTAATTCCTGAATTATATGGTTTGCTTGAAAAATTCTGATTTGTGCTGCTTATTTGCAGTACAAATAACATTATTTTTTTTATTAATTTAATGCAATTAACACTTAATTAAAATCAATGTTTAGATAACATCTGCTTTTTATTGCATCGTTTTTTACATTAACATATGCAATACTGCATTTTAATTTTTATTTGTTTTAGGGATGTATATCAAGCAGTTTATTTTTACTTTTTTTAGCAATAAATGTAATGTTAATGGGTATTATTGGTTTGATTTCATTGTTTCCATCTGTTCGTCACGGCCTTTCAATCTTAAAGTAAATAAAAATGCGACAAATGCAACAACGGCAGCTAATATCAGGCTGATTTTATATCCCAATATGCCTGAGAATGATGCTATAATTCCTCCAATTAGAGCACCACCAATCAATTGGCCCGCACTTGATAACATGTTTACAATAGCCTGGCCGGCTCCCCTTTCCTGAGGCTTTGCTTCAGTTAAAACTATATATCTTAACGGTGCACCTATTATTGTAACCATTCCCACACCAATCAGACAGCCTGATATGATAAATAAAAAGAAGTTGTAAGGATAAACAGCAATAGCTATAAGCCCAACGGCCATTATCAAAGTTCCGATTGTCATGATTTTACGTGAACCTGTAGAGTCTAGAATTTTTCCGAGAATTGGGGCTGCAACGGCATTTGCTCCCAAAATAGGAATCAGCATTAAACTTGCAAATTGGTCGCTGAGGCCCATTGAAAGAATCACCAGAGACGGAATGAAGATTGCAGATGAGTAGATTATACCGTAACATAGTGTTTCAATGCAAGCAATACTTATCTCTTTGTTTTTAAGCATGTGAATCGGTACAATGGATTCCTCTGCTCTTTTTTCTATTTTTAAAAAGATTGGAATTAAAACAATAAACATTACTAAAAACGGAGCAACATTCACTGACAATAAACTGTTAATGAAATTGTTTGAATCGATTTGGTTTAGTCCATATGCTAAAAATGCCGCAAGAAAAGTTAGCATTATGATTCCAGGATAGTCTATTTTTAATTTTCTTTTATTTCCAAAATCAGGAAGTATTTTCCATGCAAAAAATATCAGAAATATGCTTATCGGAATATTAATGGTAAAACACCAGTTCCAGCCAAATGGTATCAAGGCAGCTCCAACAAGAGGTCCTCCAATTGCAGATATTCCAAATACGCTTCCAAGAATTCCCAAAGCTTTACCTCTTTCATCTAATGGAAATGCATCTCCTATGAATGCACCGGCTACAGGAAAAAGGCCTCCACATCCAAAACCCTGTATGATTCTTCCTAAAAAAATGGATTCAATATTGAAGGAAAATGCAATCAGACATGACCCTATTCCAAATAGGATTACGTCTAGAATGAATATCTTTTTTCTGCCGTAGAAGTCTGAAAATTTTGCCATTACAGGTGATCCAATCATGAATGTGATTACGAATAGTGTAAATATCCAGCTTGAGGTTCTGCTTGTCAGATTGAAGTTCTGTTCAATTGAAGGCAATACTGGGCCGATTATTCCGGTATCCAGTGAACCCATAAATACGCCTATTAAAAAAAGTAAAAGTATCAGATTCCTTGTTTTTGCATCTAAAGTTTTTTCCATAATACCATTTCATTATTTAATTGTCTTTAAAATATTCATTTGAAAGTTAAAAAAAATTAACATTGTCATATTTTATTATCATTTTAGTTAATATATAATTCTTTCTTAATAATTGGCTTTGTAGAAATCCTCATTTTTATTGAATTTGAGTTGATCGATAGATGTTGTAGATTGTATTTTTGAGTTTTGTTTCTTTATTTGATAATTGTAGGCTTCTGCTTCGGTTTGTTCCGTTGAATATTCTTTTTATTACACTAAATATTGATTCAACGTTGTTTCTTCTTGAATAGATTTCCTGGTTGAATTGTTTTTTACTTTTTAGCCGATAATGTCCTGTTTTTGCTCTGGTTTTTAGTGGTATTTGATCTTCTGCTTTTGCTTCTTCGTTTATGCATTTTCTGATGGGTTCTGTATCGTATGCTCTGTCTGCTAGGATGTATTTTGGTTTATATTTCTTTATATTTCTTATTGCTGCTAATGCAAAGCGTGTATCGAATCTTGGACCTCTTTGGGCTGCATAATGAAGTATTAATCTGCTGTCTACATCGATTGAAATATGGTTTTTTACGTAGCTTTTTCTTTCTTTTCGTCTGATTATTGCGTAATATTTGTCTGCGTAGTCGTTAGTGAATCCACTTCCATCTAAAGCAATTATTTCACCATTTATTTCATGATTTAATAATATTTGTTTATTTAATTCTTGCAATATTGATGTTGGAAGTCTTTGAAAGAATTTCTGGAGTGTTGTGTAGTGTGGAATCTTTTTTAAGTGTAAATATTTCTGTATGGTATCAGATAACTCCAATAAATCTGTTATTTGTCTGTATGTGCTTCGAGTATATATTTTCACTGCTAAAAGTGTGAATAATGCAGGTTGTGTGAAATCATGCTTTGAAAAATGGCTTGAATACTTATTTAACACTATTTTTGAGTATTTAAACACATATTTAATGAATTTCAACAGTTTATTTGGCTTAAGGTCCTTGTTAATTTCTTTGATTTTTTTGAGTGCAGGCTTTTCAAAACCAAAATCCGAAAGATTTAATTGCTTTGAAAACAAACAACTAATTGGAGAATAGGTATTTTCGCGTTTCATATTAATATTTATTCTCCATTTTACTATATATAATTATATATTGCTTATTTTTTCTAATCGATGTGAAATTTCAAGTGTAAATCTTAATACAGAATAATTAGACAATTTTAATAGATTATAAGTAAAAATAGAAATAAAAATAAATTTTTAAAAAATTTTTGCAAAAATCAAATAGGATTTCTACAAAGCCTAATAATTTTTAAGAAATAGATTAAATGGAATCCGGAAATTCAATTTTTCAATAATTATAAAAATTAGGATACATAAAAATAATACTGATTATGTTCGACAATAGCTTTGACGAGGAAAAATTTTCACTCAAATACTCTCAGAAGGTACCTGAAGGTTATGATGTATCCAAAATGCAGTATACCTTTGATTTCATATATCTTGTTTTTAAACGTGAAGAAAATATCGCCGAGGCCATTAAAGATGTTTCTAATGAATATGGACTGACTGAAAGTTTTTTAAGGGATTATTTGGTTGAAAATAAATATCTTTTAAATAAGTCAAATAAAGAGGATTTTCAAAAGACAATTAAACAGTACAATACCAAAAGCCTAAAAAAAATTCTTAAAAAGCATGGTCTTAAAACATCAGGCAAAAGGGAACATATAGAGCAGAGAATATTTGATAATGAATTGCTTGGAAATGATTACTATCTTTCTTCAAAATCCAGGGTATTCTATAAG
This sequence comes from Methanobrevibacter sp., assembly GCF_045116495.1. Lineage (GTDB taxonomy): Archaea > Methanobacteriota > Methanobacteria > Methanobacteriales > Methanobacteriaceae > Methanocatella. The sequence goes on from NZ_JBGULU010000075.1 coordinate 17,061, forward strand.
AATAAAAAAAGAAGAGTGAAAATTTTCAACAGTTATCTGTCGGATTATTATTATTTTTCAGAATTCAATGATTTTTATATGGACAACTACAGGAAAAAGGAAGCCAACATTCCAATTGAATTCATAAACCAGCATATCAATAAGGCCATTGAAGAGAAAAACCATAGAAACTTCACTTATAACAATCATATTATGGCCGAACATTACTACAAAAAAGACAACTGCAGGAAAATGCTTGAACATATATTAAAGAATTACTGCATGAATCTTAATCCTATATGGAAAATTGATGATTTAAAACAGCATGCTTGCCTAAACAGTGAAACTTGTGACTGTTTGATTTACTTGCAGAAAAGATTAAGCAGAAATATTGTAATAAATACATATTATCTGGTTTGGGATTCCTTTAATTTTGACAGGATAATAGTTCCAAAATATGACGGATACAGATGTCTAAAAGACATTTTGAACCTTAAAGATTATGATAAGATCAACAGAGATTTGGATAAGCGTTTTTATGCAAATGAAAATTTAAAAATTAAGAAGATTACACAAAAAACATTATTTGACTATTAGGATTTTGATACCATGAATATATTAATATCCAATGATGATGGAGTTTTTGCACCGGGAATACTGGCTGCAAAACAGGCCGTTGAAGATTTGGCAAATGTTACTGTTGTAGCTCCTGACAAAAACAACAGCAGCGTAGGGCGCAGAATAACATTATTTAAACATCTCAAACTCGAATCATGCAAGCTTGAAGATGGAAGTATAGCTTACAGTGTTTCAGGAAGTCCTGCAGATGCAGTTATTGTAGGAGCAAACTATGTAATGGAAGAAAAACCTGATCTGGTAATAACCGGCATAAATCAGGGCGTTAACATTAGCTGTGATATAACATCATCAGGTACTGTATGTGCAGCTTTTGAAGCAGTTAGTCTGGGCATTCCGGCAATTGCAGCTTCTCTGTTTATAGATCCGAAAACATCTTTTAAACAGGATGAAAACGGTGAATGGTATGTGGATTATGATTTTACCTTGGCAAAGCAGGTTTTGCATGACCTTGTTTTAAAAATAAAAAATGAGGGATTTCCGGAGGGTGTTGACCTGTTTAACCTTAACGTACCAACCAACTATAAATCAGAAGAGGTAAAAATTACTCATCTGGCACCTCAGATGCTTTCAAAACGTGTCATTGACAATTCCAATGAGGAAAAGAAAGAAATATTTGACTATCCTTTGGATGAAAATCAGGAAAGTGATGATTTGATTATGATTACATCAGACCTTGTTAAGCAATACGATGAAGGTAGTGACGGATATGCGTTGCTTGTGGATAAATGTCCGAGTTTAACACCACTGAATGTTAATATGACCTACAAAGAATTAAAGGACTGGTAAAAATCATTAAATATTATAAAATTAAAAACATATAGGTATTTTCAATGTCAAGAAAGTTTGCAGTTATCGACACGGAAACTAATTGGAACAACGAAGTAATGTCTATTGGAGTTCTAGTTGCAAAATGCAGAAATTTTGAAAAAACAGATTCCCGTTATTACATTCTACCGCAGGAAGAAAAGGTGGGTGGGATGTATTCAAAAAGCATGAGACAAACCACTCATGAGATAATCACCGGCCACAGAACTGAAGTTATTAGTGATGTAAGGGCATTGCTTAATTCAAATGGTGTTGATGATCTGTTTGCGTACAATGCTTCCTTTGACAAGAATCATTTGCCTGAACTTTCCGATTTCTGCTGGCACGATATTATGAAAGTTGCGGCATATAAGCAGCACAATCCATGCATTCCCGACCATTTGCCCTGCTGCAAAACAGGCAGGCTAAAAAGAGGCTATGGTGTTGAACCTATGCTTCAGATGTTGGGAGTCGAGGACTACTGCGAAACACATAATGCAGTTATAGATGCAAGGGATGAACTGAAAATAATGATTAAACTGGGCTATGAAATTGACTATTATCCGGAAATTTAAATTTTCAATCTGAACAGTTTTTTTGCATTTTCTGCTGTTGTTTCAATCACTTCATATTCTTTTAAGTCCAGTTCTTCAGCTATTTTTCTTATGACATATCTGATGTTTTGTGGAGTATTCATCTCTCCTCTTTTTTCCTGAGGAGGCAAATATGGTGAATCTGTTTCTACAAGTATATCTTTGATATCGATGTTTTTTACTGTTCTTTTGGTTTTTTTGTTGTTGGTGTATGTAATAGGTCCGCCTATACCTATAAGAAAGCCCAATTTAATGAATTGCTGTGCCATTTCAGCTGATCCTTGATAGCAGTGAAGAGAACCAATTACATTATGCCGTTTCAGCACATCAAATGTGTCCTGCATTGCCTTTCTTGAGTGTACAATCACAGGCAGGTCATGCTTTTCAGCCAAATTAAGCATTTTCTCAAACAGTTCAATCTGACTGTCTTTATTATCATTTCCGTTAAAATAGTCAAGACCAATTTCACCTACTGCAACTACATTATCACTAGACAGTTGTCCGTCCAACAGAGAAATGTCTTCATCGGTTATATCATCTGCAAGAGTATAAAAATATCCCAAAGCGGCATGGGCATTATCATATTTTTCAGATAGCTTTAAAACTTCCCTGTTGCTTATTGTGTCGGTACCGTTCAATATTACATGCATATCATTTTCTGCAGCTTCTTTAATTATTTCTTCTGCATTTTCCATTTCGCTACTGTAAACATGACAATGTGTATCTATAATCATTTAAATCCTCACTTCCAATTACTTTAGCATTAAGTTTTTATTGTTTACGACTCTAATTATTATATAATAAGTTAAATTAAATTATATTTTTTGGTGAGGCAAATGGAAGAGAAGTTTTCAAGAACAGAAATGTTGATTGGAAATGACGGAATGGAAAAATTGAACGGAGCAAAAGTTGCCGTTTTTGGTCTTGGCGGTGTGGGATCATATGTCTGTGAAGGGCTTGCCAGATGCGGTGTTGGCAATTTCATTCTTGTTGACTTCGACAAGATAGATAAAAGCAACATCAACAGACAGCTGATTGCAACCGAAAAAACAATCGGAAGATACAAGGTAGATTTGATGAAGGAAAGAATCCTTGAAATCAATCCCGATGCCAATGTTGAAATTTATAAGGAATTCTACATGGCGGATTCTAAAACAGATATCATTACAGATGACGTATCATATGCTGTTGACTGTGTTGATACCATAATGGCCAAAATAGCTATAATATGCAAATGCGATGAACTTAATGTTCCTGTCATTTCTTCAATGGGAACCGGAAACAAACTGGATCCCACAATGTTTGAAGTTGCTGATATTTTTGAGACTTCCGTATGTCCGCTTGCAAGAATCATGAAAAAGGACCTTAAAAAGAGAAATATAGAAAAACTGAAAGTGGTATATTCAAAGGAACATCCGATAAACACCAATGACTGTGAAATCAATAAGGACAGAAAATTTAAAATCAAGGGCAGCGTTTCATTTGTGCCTTCTGTTGCAGGGCTTATAATTGCCGGTGAAGTTATTAAAGACATTGCCGGGGCGTGATTTACTTTTAAACTGGACTTTTAGACAGTAGATCTCCAGCTTTATCTTCTATTGCAGATTTGATATCATTTAAATCAGTGTTATTGAGATATTCATTTGCTTTTGACTGCCAATCTCCAGTCATGTTTTTCACTGTTGAAATGGTATCGTTTATATCTGGGGTGTCCGGATACACATTTTTGTACTGCACTGATTTGGCCATATGCGCCGCCATATCTTTGTCATTGCAGCAGATTATGATATTGTCATGAGTTGTTTCATTAGCTAAAGGTATGCAATAGAATTTTCCGTTATAATTTATTTTAATGATATCAAATATATGAATTTCCAATAATTCATCTGCATTTATCACATAACCTGTAAAACCGTCAATATCCTGTTTTTCTCCATTTTTTATTAAATCGTTCAGGGTATTGAAACCTAATTCAGTTACTTTGATAATATTTTTATCCTCATTGCTGTTGTAGGTAACTAATATTCCATTGTTCCAGTTCCATATTTTGGCACCCTCAACATTACCGTTGTATTTTGTTTGATTGGCAGGAACGTCTATACTAGTTCCATTTGGGGTTATATAAATTTTTTCATAGTTTACAGATGTTAGCATTACTACAATAATGCCGGCTACAATGATTAAAACTATTATGCCGATTATAATTATTTTTTTATTTTTATCCATAGATTAAACCTTCATTATTTTAGTTTCAAAACGTGAATAAAACAACTATAAATATTGATATCTATAATAAGGTTGTATTTCATGATATATAAATCAATTAAAATTAAAAAATAGAGATTCAATCATATCCCTTAATTCGTATAAAGGGAAATTTCAAGTCTTATCAAAAATTACTTGAAAATTGATGATTTTTGACAAGTTAAAGCCAGTGTAAAAAAAGTAGGAAGGAGCGTTTTTAGACGCTCATTTGTAAAATTACTATTCTAAATAAAAATTACCGCTTGCACGTTGCTCTTCATAATTTTTAGCTAGTTCATAAGCATCCGCACCATCACTTTGTCCGCCTACAACAACTCCATACTGATTATAGTAGAAGTTGTATTCAGCATCGTAATAAAGTATTTCCTCTGTGTCATTTGTATTGTTTCCAGTGGTATTATCATATTTTACAGTACTTGCGGTGGAATTGGCAGCGGTTTTTTCTGCAGTGGAGGTACCGGCTACGATTTTAATGGTTTCCTCTAATTTGCAAGGGTTGTATTTATCGCTTCCGGTATAGTTTAAAATAACCTTATGGTCTCCTTCAGCTTCGTTATATAAAACTAAATATCCCATACCATGTTCATCAGTAATGATTGTGTAATTTTCATATTCTCCATTTGCTTCAAAGCTTATGTTAATTTTTGAGAAGCAAGTGCTTTTCCGCTCGCATTTTTGAGCTGGAATTCGATGTTGTCACCATTTTTCAGGGTCTTTTCGCTTAACATTTTAATTTCTGTATTTACTTTTTCATTAGCTGCAATAACGCTTCCCGCTACAATGGCAACAATGAAAATGCTTAAGAGTATTACTAGTATTTTTTTGTTCATTATTTTTCCTCCCAAATATTATTTTATATTTTTTTTATATAAAATTTTATTATTATGTTTGCTATAAATATAATATTATGCATTATGTTAAAGCTAAGGGCATCTTCACATCAGATTATGGAATAAACATATATAGGGGTTGTACTCATGGATGCATATACTGCGACTCAAGAAGTGATGTTTATCAGTTTAACCATAAATTTGAAGATATTGAAGTAAAGGAAAATGCAGTTGAGCTTTTAAAGAAGGAATTGATTAAACGTAAACCTTTTATGGTTGTTACAGGTGCAATGACTGATCCCTATGTTCCAATTGAAAGAAGATTACAGAATGTACGTAAATGTTTGGAGGTAATCAACAGATATGGATATGGTTTTGCATGCCTTACAAAATCCGATTTGATTTTAAGGGATTTGGATTTGCTTAAAAAAAATCAATGAAAAAGCCAAAGTTGTTGTTCAGATTACATTAACAACGGCTGATGATGATTTGTGCCGAATAATAGAACCGAATGTCTGTCCAACTTCAAAACGTGTGGAAGTTCTCAAAAAACTGAATGAAAACAATATTCCTGCAGTTGTTTGGTTATCTCCGATACTACCTTATATTAATGATACTGAGAATAACATTAACTCTATTCTGGATTACTGTGTTGATACGAACGTCAGGGGTGTATTGAATTTGGATATGGGTTTGTCATTAAGAAAAGGCAATCGCGAATACTTCTATAAAAAGTTGGATGAAAATTTCCCAGGTCTTAAGGAAAAATATGTAGAGGAGTTTCAGGATCGTAATTTCATCTACAGCATAAATAATCGAAAACTAAAAGGAATCATAAAAGACAGATGCCAAAAACATGGTATGCTTTATAAACAGGAGGATATATTTGATTATATGCATGAATTTCCTTCAAAATCAGTTCAAACCAAGCTAATTTAGAATTCAAATTCCTTTTTCATGCAGATGACCACATCATCATATTTGAACTGTCCGAAATTGTCTATAAGTTCATAATTTAATTTTTCATATAATTTTATCGCAGCTCTATTGTTTTTACCGGTCACGATATATGAATATTTAAATCCTTTTTTGACTGCCAATTTTTCCAATTGTGTAATGATATTGTAGGCAATTCCTCTTTTTCTATACTCTTTTTTGACATAGACTCTTTTAAATTCAACTGAATTGTTATCAAAAACTCTATAGCTTGCACATGCAACTGCAATATCATTATCCAATGCCAAAATGACTACATGGGGATCTTTAAACTCATTATAGCTATCATATCTGGATAATTCATCTCCGATACGTTCGTAGTATCCCTTATCCAGTTCACCTACAAGGTTCAGAAATCTTTCATCCTTTTCATCTGTAAAAATAGTTTTCATTTTCTTCATCTAATATTATATTAGTTATTTTATAGTTTAAATTATTACATTAGTATGAATAATTTCTTAAAATGCGATAATTCTCTGTATTTATCTCTGTTATTATTGTTTTTTCCTTAAATGTTTTCATTTTTAAATTTTTTCTTAATTATCGAATTTTAGTGGGGTTATCGATGATATATCAAAAAATGTTATGAAGAAAAATTTATTAATCCTTATTGATAATGATATATTAGGAATTGAATTTTAAACGGAGATTTCAAAAAAAGATGAAATCGTCCGTGCGGAGGTAAAAAAATGTTTAATTTGATAATGAATATTATTAGGATATTAATAATATTTTTAATAATATATGCAGTCTTTAAAGGTTTGAAAACATTATTAAAAATAGCAATAGCAATATTTGTTATTTTTTTAATATTGGGATTATTAGGATTTTAACTGTATTGTGCAGGAATTCTCCGGCTTCTTTAAGTGGGATAGATTTGCGCTTTAGCGGGGCATTGAATTAGATTTTTCAAGGCAAAAATCATCAAATGCTCCTAAAAAACTCTTTTTATTATAATAAGAAATATTAATTTTAAACATTTAGGTTAGATTATTTTTTCATTGGCATTAACGTTTCACCATTTCAAAAGCTATTTTCTGTTGGGAACGATTTTATATTTTCAAATCAATTTTGCAGTTTAAAATGGTTTAATTTAAATGTGGCATTTTTCCCATGAACCGATTTTCAATAGTGTTATATTGTTATTAGCAGGATAATATGTTATATTATTTATATTATCAAAAACATAATAAAATTAATGAAAACTGATAGGATATTGTGGGTTGACTGGCTTAAATTCTTGGCTATTTTTGGTATTGTAGGCATACATGTTTCATCGTCACTGCTCACTCCTGACTATCTTTTTTCAATTCAGTGGTATCAGGGAGTCGTTGCCGCATCACTGTTTCGTTTTGGAATAATACTGTTTCTTATGGCTTCCGGATTTCTGATTTTAAGAAAAAAACAATCGATTCAGGATATTCCGCGCCGTGTCAAGCGGGTGCTGGTGCCTTTCGTATTCTGGCTTATTCTGTATGCAATTCTCAAGGCAGTTTTCACACATGAACTGGGGCCAAGCTGGGCATTCGGTGATTTGATAGATTTTATTATTAGAGGTTTTTTGGATCCGACAATAATTTCAGTCCAGTTCTGGTATGTCTATATGATTTTGGGATTATATATCCTCTCTCCAATCATTAGCGGATGGATTCAAAACGCTCCTATCGAAGAGATAAAGTATTATATTTGGATTTGGATTATAATAAGTATTCTACAATTTTTTGATGTTCATTCGATATTGTTTGACTATTTAAGGTATTTCACAGGAGCCATAGGCTACTTTATACTTGGTTATTATCTGGCAATTCAGAAGGATGAACTGTTTAAGAACAGGACTTTCGGAGCGATACTGTTCATTTTAGGCTCAGCAATAACGATTATCGGAACAATTGGCCTTTCCTTTGTAACCCATGGCCAGTCACTGTCATTCATTAAGCTCGGCGATTTGACACCTGGAGCTTTCCTTCAGGGAATCGGATTGTTCATAATAGTATTCAACACAGATTTCACTAAAGCGGATGGAAGGATAAATGAAATAGTTGTTAAGATAAGTAAAATGAGCTATGGAATCTACCTTTCAAATGTTCTGGTTATCAATTTCCTCGAAAAATTCAATCTTATGTATTTGAATGGAATTACATTGATTGAAATTTTCATTTATA
>NZ_JBGULU010000076.1:0-12154 GCF_045116495.1 Methanobrevibacter sp.
AAAACTAATGGTGATAACATGGAATATATATATGCGGCAATGATTTTGCACAGTGCAGAAAAAGATATTAACGAAGAAAATGTTAAAAGTATTATCGAAGCAGCAGGAATCGAAGCTGATGATGCTAGAATCAAAGCTTTAATCGCAGCTTTAGAAGATGTTGACATCGACGAAGCTATGGAAACTACTGCTATGGCAGCAGCAGCACCTGCAGCTGCACCTGCAGCAGCAGAAGTTGTTGAAGAAGAAGAGGAAGAAGAAGAGGAAGAAGAAGCTTCTGAAGAAGAAGCAGCAGCTGGATTAGGTGCTCTCTTCGGATAGATTTTTTAAATCTATCACCTTTCTTTTTTTTATTTATTTTTTTGTTGATTTACACTATTTTTGAGACTATTTTTTTTAAACTATTTCTGTTTTACAATTATTTTTTCATCAGATTTTCATTAATTATTTATTAAATCAAAAACATATTCTATACTAATGAATAATTAAGACTGATTCATATGGTAGAAATTTTTGATGAACTTGGTTATAAAAAACAAACATGTAAAACTTGCGGACAGGAGTTTTACTCTCAGGTGGATAGAGACACCTGCGGTGATGCTCCATGTGATGAGTATGAGTTTATTGCCAATCCTGCAACAGATAAACCGTACAATTTATATGAAATCCAAAAAGTTTTTAGAGAATTTTTAGAAAGTGAAGGGCACACACATGTCCACAGATATCCTGTTTTAGCTAAAAGATGGAGAGATGACGTATTTTTAGTTGGAGCATCCATTTTCTGTTTCCAGCCTTGGATTACTTCAGGCCTTGTTAAACCTCCTGCAAATCCTATAGAAATGGCTCAGCCATCAATCAGGCTCAACGATGTTGATAATGTCGGAAGAACAGGTCGTCATATGACTTGTTTTACTATGGGGACTCACACAGTAATCAACAAGGAAGATGACTTCATTTATTGGGAAGATGAAACCATCAGGCTTTGCCATGAGTTCTTTGCACACATCGGAATCAACACAGAAGAGATTACTTTCATCAAGTCATGGTGGGCTGGTGGAGGTAACGAAGGGCCTTGCTATGAGGTATGTTGCCGTGGAGTAGAACTTGCAACATTGGTATTTATCCAATATGAAACATTGGAAGACGGATCCAAAAAGGAAATCCCAATTAAAGTTGTGGATACCGGTTACGGCCTTGAAAGAATTGCCTGGATTTCACAGGGAACTCCAACTGCCTATGACGCATGTTTTGCACCGGTTGTAGATAAGCTAAAGGAATTGACCGGAATTGAAATCAATGAGGATATCCAGGGAAGAAACGCCCAGATTGCGGGAATGATGGATATTGAAGACATTGGTGATTTAAAAGAGTTAAGACAACAAGTGGCTGACAGTCTGGACCTGTCCCTTGAGGAATACTTGCAGGCGGCCGAGCCAATGGAAGCAATATATATTATTGCAGACCACACCAGATGTCTGGCATTCATGCTTGCAGACGGCATCATTCCGTCAAACGTTAAAGAGGGCTACCTGGCAAGACTGGTTTTAAGAAGGACAATCAGGTTCATGAAAGAATTGGACATGAAAGAGTCTTTAGCCGACGTAATGGCAATACAATTGGATTTCCTATCCAAATTCTATCCTGAAATTCGTGATTCAGAAGAACATATCATGAATATTATTACTTTAGAGGAAGAAAGATATGCAGCTACCGTTAAAAAAGGAAAAAGCATTGTCAAAAGATCAATTAAAAGACTTAAAAAAGAAGGCAAATCAGAAATGCCTCTTGAAATGCTGATTGATTTGTATGATGCTCATGGAATTCCTCCAGAAACCGTTGTTGAAATGGCTGGAGATAACTTTACTGTTAATGTGCCTGATAATTTCTTCACTCAAGTTGCCGGAGCTCACGAAAAGGATACTTCAAATAAAAAATCCACATTCAAAGTAGACTTCCCTGAAACAGACTTATTGTTCTATAAAGATTTCTACCAAAAAGAATTTGAAGCCGAAGTTTTGGGTTTGGTCGAAAAAGATGGGGACAAATGTTTGATCTTCGATAAAACAGTATTTTATCCTGAAGGAGGAGGTCAACCTTCAGATATTGGTGTCATTTCCATTGATGGAAATGTCATTAACATGAAGCATGCTGAAAAAATTGATAATGTTGTATTGCATCATGTAGATGAAGACATTTCAGAGGATGTTGTTGGCAAAAAAGTAAGTGGTGAACTTGACTGGAACCGCAGAATTACTCTTGCACGCCACCACACCGGAACTCACCTGGTGATTGCTGCGGCCCGTAAGATATTGGGCCAGCACATATGGCAGGCAGGATCTCAAAATGGCCTTACAAGGGCACGTATTGACCTGTCACACTACAAGCGTATTACACAAGAGGAGCTTAATGAAATTGAAAAGCTGGCAAACGAATATGTGATGGACAACATTGACTTGGACATTCAGTTCCACACAAGGGATGAAGCACAGGAATTGTATGGATTCGTGCTTTACCAGGGAGGTATCGTTCCGGGTAAAATGATTCGTGTAGTCAAAATTCCGGGAGTGGACGTTCAGGCCTGTGCAGGTACACATGTCCTGAGAACAGGCGTAGTCGGACCGATTAAAATCAACAAGACAGAAAGGGTTCAGGACGGTGTTGAAAGAATTGACTTTTCAGCAGGTCTTGCGGCAATAGATTCAATGCAGCATGACGGTGCACTATTGCGTGAAAGCTCAGACATATTCAAAGTCGACAACGACCAGCTTCCGAAAACATGCGACAGATTCTTCACAGAATGGAAAGCACAGAAAAACGAAATTGACCGTTTGAAGTCACAGATAGCTAACTTGAAAGTCAACTCTCTGGCTGATGATTATGAAGAGATAAACGGCTTGAAAGTGGTTTGCGAGCAGATGGAAGCAGACTTCAAGGAACTTCAAAAGATAGCAACAGACTTTACAGATACCGGAAAGGCTGATGTTGTTATTTTAGGCAACAATAACGGTAACATTGTCGGTGCAGCTTCTCAAAATGCAATTGACAGTGGAATTAAAATCAACGAAATCATCAAAACTGCAGCTGGGGTACTGGGCGGTGGCGGCGGAGGCCGTCTAACTTTGGCACAAGGTGCAGGTAAAAACACTGAAAAGATGCCTGAAGCTATTCAGACAGCTATTGATTTAATTAAAGGATAATTATTTTATCCTTCTTTTTTTTTAATAATCAAACGAAATACAGCCATGAAGTATTTTTGTTCAATTTTTCATAGTTATTATTTTTTTTATGAAAATGTTGTTTTTTAACATATATTTATTCTAAAAATAATGTTGTAGACGGTTGTGTTTTTGATTCCAATTCTGCTGGTGATTAATTACTGCTCTTCACAAATTATTCAGTAATGCTAAAGGCAACATTTTTTCATTTCACCATCGGCATAAAATTTTAAGTGTAAATATGTCAAAATAAGAAAAAATTATTCATTTGTATTAAGAAATTAGTATTAAAATGAACAAACTTTTAAATTTAGCAGATTTCTGCATAAATTGCATGGTTTTAAATTAAACTTAATATGGAAATTTTAAGATATTTGATGGAAATGATATGAATTTTATTTTATATGAATATAATTCATTTTTATAATAATTATATTATATTTGTTTAATATTGATTCAAAAATATTTAATTAATTTAAAAATTGTATAAAAATGAATTTTTATAGGGAATTTTTTTAAAAATTAATCTTATTTTTTTTTAATAATCTAAATTTTTCAATTTTTATTATTATTTGAGGTAATTTTTTAAAAAAATATAGGCATATTTATAAGTATTAAAAATATAATATATCATGTTGAAATTTTTTAATATAGTTTAAAAGGAGGAAAAAAATGAATATTCACAAGAGTTTATTATTAATTTCAATGGTTTTCATTTCCTTGCTTGCGATTAGTGCGGTAAGTGCTGAAAACAATATTTCAGATATTGCTGCAATTTCTGATGTGGATGATTCATCTGATGTTTTATCTGTAGATGAAAATGCGGATCAAGTAAGTGTTGTTGATTTAGAAAAAGAAAATGTAATTAAAAAAGATGTGGCTGAGGATTCCGATGTGCTAGCTGTTCCTGAAGACTCTGAGGAACTTGGTTTCAGTTTCGGTAATGGTACTACATTCAGTTTCGGTAATGGTACTACATTTGATTTCAAAAATATTACATTTAGTGATGGAAATGGAACAAATTTTAACTTAGGAGATTTATTAAACGGTACTTTTACTTTTGGTAATGGAACCCAATTCAATTTCACATCTTTAGGAAATGGTACTATAGGTTTTAATGGAACAAACTTTAACATCTCAAGTTTATTAAATGGAACCAATGGTACAGGCTTTGATATCTCTAGTATTTTAAACATGTTTGGAGGAAACAAATTATCTGCAAATGCTACTGATGTAAGTGAAGTTTATTCTGGTCCAGTTACATTTAAAGCAACCATTATTCAATCAGATAAACCAGTAGAATCTGGAAAAGATGTCATATTTTCAATTGACAATAAAAATTATATTGAGAGAACAGATGCCAACGGTACAGCATCTTTAAAAATAGATTTAGCTGCCGGAGAACATTATATTTTCACTGAATATAATAATGAGATTTTAGCTAAAAATGTAATTACCATTAAAAAAGCAGCTTCCAAAATAACTGCTAAAGCAAAATCCTACAAAGCCAGCGTAAAAACTAAAAAATATGTCATTACCTTGAAAAACAATAAGGGAAAAGTTATTAAAAAAGCTAAAGTTACCTTAACTGTTAAAGGTAAAACCTATAAGGCCACTACCAATTCCAAAGGTAAAGCTACATTTAAAATAACTAAATTAACTAAAAAAGGTAAACATACTGCAAAAATTAAATTTGCTGGAAACGGCTATTACAAAGCATCCAACGCAAGTAAAAAAATAACTATCAAATAATCATTTTTAGTTATTTTTTTCTTTTTTTCTTTTTTTTAAATAATTCGTACTGATATTTTTTTTAACTCAATCTTCTTGAAGCATTTCAATTCTATCCAAAATTTTTGATTATGGTTGCTTACCAAACTTTTGTTATAACTGTTTTGAGCCAAATCAACTAATTTCTCTAAACACTCGAAAAGTTTTATAACATATTAGTATAAAAAATATACTTGCTGTTATATTTAAAAAACTAGTATTGAAGGGATTGCTATTTTTTTCAGCGTGTACTTAACTTAATAAGAGTGTTTTAAATGAATCATGATTTAATTATTGCAAGATATGGTGAAATAGGGATTAAAAGCCCTAAAATAAGGTCACGTTTTGAAAGAAAGCTAGTTAAAAATATTAAAGCTACTTTTGAATGCGATGTTGAAAGAAACCAGGGAAGAATTTATATTCATCCTGAAGATTTTGATGAAGGTGTTGAAAAATTGAACAGGGTGTTTGGGGTTGTTTCATATTCTCCAGCCACATCAACACACACTACATTTGAAGAAATTGATGAAACATTAACCGGTTATGTAAAAGAACTGGCTTCAGAAGGACTGATTGATGAAAACACCAAGTTTGCTATTAAATGCCGACGTGTTGGAAAACATGACTTCACTTCACAGGAAATGGCAGCTCATTGTGGAGGGGTTGTAAGAAATGTTGTATTGGCGCCTGTTGATTTGACAAATCCTGACTTGACAATATTTGTTGAGGTAAGGGAAGACGATACATATATTTTCCATGAAAAAATCAGAGGTCCTGGAGGACTTCCATTGGGAACCCAGGGGAAAGTTGTGGTTTTACTTTCAAGCGGAATAGACTCTCCTGTTGCAGCGTATCTGATGATGAAAAGAGGTTGTGAAGTGATTGCACTTCATTGCAATAACGATCCGTTTTCAGGTCCGAAAGTCACTGAAAACTTTAATTTGCTTGTAGACCAATTAAATAAGTATGCAAGCGGAAATCAAATTAAAAGGCGTGTCATTGACTATGGGGAATATTTGACAGTTGCAAAAACAAAGGCTCCTGAAAAAATGACTTGTGTCTTATGTAAATCCGGAATGTATAGGATTGCTGAAAAGTTAGCCGTTAAATTGGGGGCGGATGCAATTGTTGATGGAAGCAGCGTTGGACAGGTGGCCTCACAGACCTTATCTAACATATTAGCTACAAGATATGGTGTTGAAGTGCCGATATTGTCTCCATTAATTGGTTTGGATAAGGAAGAAATCACGGCCATTGCAAAGGACATCGGAACCTTTGAAATATCCAAAATTGATGATGGCGGATGCAGTGCTGTTCCAAGATATCCTGAAACTCATGCTGATTTGGAACGTGTTAAAAAGGCATGTGAGGAAATGAATCAGGATGCTGAAATTGAAAGGGCATTTCAAAAAATCAGAAAACTTGATTAAGTTTTCTATTTACTTTTTTTTTAGAATTTAAATTTATATATGATGTTGATAAAAATAATACTATAGTCCCGTAGGGTAGCGGCAATCCTTTTGGGCCCTGGACCCAAAGACAGCGGTTCGACCCCGCTCGGGACTACTTAATTTTCTGTTTTTTAAAACACCTGACACATTTTTTCTGCTATTTATGCCTTTGAAATGAAAATTAGACGATATAGCCAATCAATCCGAAAATCATATTACTAATATTTTATATTCTTATAGAAAATGATTTTAAAGTTAATTAAAGGAATTTTTACTATTATTTTTCATTTAATTAATATTTGGTATGAAACAAAAATTAAGATTTAACTTCTTCGCTTTAAGATAACAATTATTAAATAGTATACAACTCAAAAATAATATATGTCTAGTAAATAATTAATTTACTAATCGAGGTATTTAAAATGAAAACTACTGTTAGTGTAATTAAAGCTGATATTGGAAGTGTGTCCGGACACTGTGTCGCACACCCTGAATTAATGGATATTTGTGATGAAGTTTTAAACGAAGCTTTAGAAGCAGGTATCTTAAAAGATTACTATATCTCCCGTTGCGGAGACGACATAGACTTAATCATGACCCACGATAAAGGTGTAGAAAACGAAGAAGTACACAAAACTGCATATGATGCATTCATGAAAGCTACTGAAAGAGCACGTGAATTAAAATTATACGGTGCAGGTCAAGACTTATTATCTGATACATTCTCTGGAAACATCAAAGGTATGGGTCCTGGTGTAGCAGAAATGGAATTCGAAGAAAGACCTTCTGACCCTGTTTTGGTATTCTGCTGTGACAAAACTGAACCTGGTGCATTCAACTTGCCAGTATTCAGAATGTTTGCAGACCCATTCAACACTGCAGGTCTTGTAATCGACCCATCATTACACGATGGATTCAAATTTGAAGTATTTGATGTAATCGAACACAGAAAAGTTGTTTTAAACTGTCCTGAAGAAATGTACGACTTGCTTGCATTAATCGGTTCCACCGGAAGATACGTAATTAAAAGAGTATGGAAGAAAAATGGTGAAATCGCAGCTGCAATAAGTACCGAAAGATTAAACTTAATGGCTGGCGAATACGTTGGTAAAGACGACCCAGTATGTATCGTAAGAGCACAATCTGGTTTCCCTGCTAACGGTGAATGTGTAGATCCATTTGCATTCCCACACATGGTAAGTGGATGGATGAGAGGATCCCACAATGGTCCAATGATGCCTGTTGGAGAAGCAGAAGCAAACCCAATCAGATTCGACGGACCACCTAGAGTAGTAGGATTAGGTTTCCAAATTGCTAACGGTGAATTAATCGGACCAGTTGACTTATTTGATGATCCTGCATTCGATCCAACCCGTGAACAAGCTGCTAAAATCGCAACTTACATCAGAAGACACGGTCCATTCGAACCTCACAGATTACCTGCTGAAGAAATGGAATACACCTCACTTCCTGGTGTAATGGAAAAATTAGAATCCAGATTTGAAGATATGGATGATTAAATTTAAAGAGATTTTTAATCTCTTCTTTTTTTTACTTTTTTTTTAACATCATTTTAACTGATATTCAGTCTATTTTTTGAATTCATCTAAAAGTTTTTTAAATATATTTTCGAATTTACTATAATTCTGATAGAAAATAGGGGTTTGTGTATTAAATACATAAGTTTCAATGTTTTCTATTTTCTCTTCAAGGGGATATATGTCAAATTCAGGATTATAATAAAGGTCCTCTGAATCACCAACAACTAATGTTTTGGCTTTGATATTGGATAGTTTATCTTCAACATTGTATCTTAATATTGCATCGTTTCGGTATTTAAAGTCATAGATGTCTACAGATAATCCCTCTTCAAGAAAATCATCCATAAATAGGTCAATTTCATCTGGGGTAAAATTTTGAAATACTTTTTTAGGTAAGTATTGTGAATAAATTATTGAATAAATTGAAATTATGATTTTAGATATCTGCTCGCTGTAAATTTTATCAAAATAATCGTCCGATGTATCAATTATGTTATTTATGGCTTTGGAAACAGTATACCTGTAACCGTTTGTTTTATATGAGCTGTTTGCTACAATTAAAAATTCCATTTCATCAGGATACTCACATGCCCAGGTATAGGCTTCATAGCCTCCTAATCCGAATCCTATAATTCCAAGAATTCGGTTTATGCCAAAAACATCTGTTAAAAACTTTCTTTTAAAATTCACACAGTCTTTAATAGAATATTCCGGAAAATCTAATTTAAATTGGTTGTGGATGGTGAACATGATTCGTGATAGCCTAAGGAAGTGATTGATATATAAAAGAAGTTTAAATTGGATGGTTCGTTTTCAGTGCCGATTATTTGATCTAAATCTCCAATTGATGTGCAGTTTCCATTAAATTCATGACAAAAGATTATTGCATTGGATATGTTGCTGTCTTCATCATATTTTGGAGTTCCTCTAGTAAGGTATTCCACTTTAACGTCATGAAGAATGCGGCCTGTCTCAAATTCAAATTCGTCTAAAACATGTTTTCCATAACCTAATTTTGAATTTTCAATCATCATTTTTCTTCATTTATAGTATATTTATATAAATTATATAATAATTTTTGGAATTTCATATAGAATTTTGCATAATATAGTTTACAATGGTTTGTACTTTAGTTTCAATCTTTGATTGTCACATCATTTGGCTATGTATTTCATTGTATTAAATGAGAAATAATCAGGTTGAAATTAAAGAATAGTGACTTCGTGTGTTAATATGTTCAACATGAGCAATCACCAAATAAATAAATTGATTATTAAAATAAATCTATGTTTTTGAGTTTTAAACACAAAAATTTTTCTTTTTTTTTATTTTAATGAACATTTCAATATATTAAAATTATATTTTGATATTTTGTTTATATTATAGAATTTGTTCAATGCATTTGAAGAAAAATATATAAAAATAGAATTATTAAAAATTTCAATAGTTTTTTTCCAAAAACTTATATTATTATATACTTTAATTGATATAATTGTATATTGTGATTAAAATGGATAGAGGAATGGATACCCGTATACGTGAAATAACTGGTGGATTGCGAAAATATGGTTTCGGTAAAGTGCTAAATCGAACTATTAAAGAGAAGATTTTCCCTTCAAAGGAAGAGGAATACGATATATTTTTAGACCCTGACGTTCCGGTAAAATTGAGAATGATGTTTCAGGAACTGGGAACCAGTTTCATTAAACTGGGTCAGCTGTTGAGCACTAGACCTGACATGGTTGGAGAGAAAATTGCAACTGAATTTGAAAAGTTACAGGACGACAACCCTCCAATCTCATATGAAGAAGTTAAAAGAATAATTGAAAGAGAACTCAATGGAAACATTGATGATCTGTTTGCAGAATTTTCAGAAGAAAGTCTTGCAACAGCTTCAATCGGTCAGGTTCATGAAGCTAGATTAATTTCAGGTGAGAAGGTAGCCGTTAAAGTTCAAAAAGAGGGTATTGCAGATACGCTTGAATATGATATTGCAATCATGAAAGGCATTGTGTCTCAAATTCATAGGTATAATGAGGAATATAGAAAATACAATTTGCCTGGAATGATTGATGAATTTGACCATGATATTCATATTGAAATTGATTTCACTAATGAGCTAGTTAACATGAAACAGTTGGCAGAAAACTTCTCTGAAGATGAAACAATTCATATTCCAATTGCATATTCCGATTACTGTACACCAAAGGTTCTTACTATGGAGTTTATTGAGGGTACTAAATTATCTGATGTAGTTGAAAGCGATAGTGAAGAATTCGACAAGCCTCTTTTGGCTAAACGTGCAATAGATTCATTTATGAAACAAGTCCTGATTGACGGATTTTTCCATGCTGACCCTCATGCAGGCAACATAATGATTTTGGATGATAATGTATTGTGTTATATTGATTTGGGGTCAGTTGGAATTCTTGACGACGATTTTAAAAATGACCTTTGTGACTTATTGTTAATGGTCGCAGACCAGGATGTCAATGGTTTGGTTAATCAGTTTATGTACATGGGTATTTTGGATTATAACATGGATACAAAAAATTTAAAACGTGACCTCCGTGATTTATTCTTCAGATTTTTTGCAAATGGTTCCGGAGGGCTGGATGTTGTCCTGATGAAATTGCTGGACCTTATGCAGGATTATGGTATTGTTCTTCCTGATGAATTCGTTTCAATGGCTAGGGGAATATCCATGATTGAAGCCGATGCCACTGCACTTGATCCTAATGTGGATGTTATGGGTTCCATTGAACCGATAGCCAAAGAAGCAATGGGTGAGCGATTAAATCTTAAAAATTATCTGGACAGTAAAAAAGGTAGTTTGATTTACTATAAGAACATGCTCAAATCATTGCCGCCAATTCTCACAAAAGCTATTCACAAAGCGAATGATGGTGAATTGAAGTTTAAATTTGAAATTGACCGTATTGACCGTCTTGTAAGCAAATTCTCATTAGTCGTAATAATTGCTGCACTTTTAATGAGTTCATCAATTGTGATGACAATCACCAGAGGGCCAATGCTGTTTGACATGCCGTTGATTGCTGTTTTAGGTTATTTGGTAACTCTTATTTTAGGAATTATAATGATTGTGAATTATTTGTATAGCAGATAAATGGTGCTGGATATTAACATTAACCAATTTTAAATCATCACCAACAATTTACTTTTTAAAAAATTAAAAGAAAAAATAATCCTATTCGATTGCTGACAGGTTATGCTGTATATTCTGGTTTTTGATGTTTTCACATCAGATTTTGTGGGCAGTAATTATCGTAAAGTTGCTGGAATTGATTGTTATTGTGCAGTCATCAACATCAACATAATAATTCTTCCCTTCTTTTCTAACAATTGAATTGTCTTGTTTGAGCTTGGAAATACAATAGCTAACCGGTTCTTCACTAATTCCCAGATTTTCCTGTATTCTTCCAATGCCCATTTCAGTTGTATGAATTTTTTCAACATTTTCCAAAAGTACTTTCTTGTGCATTTCAATACCTCATTTTTGCATCTTGGTCGATGATGTAATTAGTTATTTATATGTTACATTACTATTTAGTATTATGTCATTTTTAAAATTCATTCTTAAAAATCCATTCAGGAGAAAGAACAGTGCAATTCTGGCAATTGTGGGTATTGCAATTGGGATTATAGTAATTGTTGCTCTTGGTGGAATCACAGATGGTCTAGTCAATACTTTTGAAGATACAATTCATGCGGGAGGTGCCGATTTTTCAATTTCAGGTAAGGAAACTGGAGATTCGGCATACGGTACCAACACCATCGATGCAAATTGGACGGATAAGATTGCAAATGTTTCAGGTGTGGATGAGGCATACCCGATATATGTTGTTCTGACATCGGTGGGTGATGACTATATGAACACATTAATCGGTATTGATCCTAACGGTACTGCTTTGGCAGACATTTCCATGAAAGAAGGAAGGATTATGAAAGATAATGCTTCTGAAGCTATTTTAGGCGAAATTTATGCTGATGATAATGACTATAAACTCGGTGACAATATAACAATCGACGGTGAAGAATTTGAGGTTGTGGGAATCTATGAAACAGGAGACCAGAATATGGCCGGAGGCGTATTCACATCAATTTCAAAGGTCGGAGATTTGATGGATGATGAGGATTCAATCTCAAACATCTATGT
>NZ_JBGULU010000077.1:0-31193 GCF_045116495.1 Methanobrevibacter sp.
TTCCGGGAAAACTTCATGAGCTTCAATGGCAGGACCGTATTTGTTAATGTCAATTTCATCAACATTATCAACAAAGATTATTGCATGAGGATTTCCGACACTAATGGCTGTTAAGTTGAAGGTTGTATCCAAAACTTCCAATTCCCCATCCAAAAACTCATCTTTATCACTGGTCATTGGAATTTCAGGGGTTTTAAAAGTTGATAAACCCATATCCACTTTAAATAAGACAGGTTCGTCATCTTCCAATGTGATTTCAATGGTTTTTATTCCAGCTCTTGTTTCCACAGTCATTTTTTCCTGTTTTAAAATGCCTTTTCTGTAGACAAAATCACCGAAACATCTGATTCCATTTCCACACATTTCAGCTTCGCTTCCATCAGGATTGAACATTCTGTAACCAATGTCAGCCACTTCAGACGGTTCTACAAACAATACTCCATCTCCACCTACTCCAAAGTTTCTGTGGCATAATATTCGGCATGCTTCCGGTTTATCTGCTTCAGGAATGACTTCACCTTTGCTTTCATCAATTATTGGAAAGTCATTACCTATTCCATGCATTTTTGAAAATTTTAATCCTTTTAAATCTACCATAGTATCAACTTATTTTAAATGTGGTGGAATTCTTTGTTGTGCATACAAATCTTCAAATGTTTGTCTTTCACGTACAAGTGAGCATTCCCCGTCAGTCACCAATACTTCAGCTGCTAAAGGTCTTGAATTGTAATTGGAAGACATTGTAAATCCATATGCACCTGCATTTAAGATACCTAAGATGTCTCCTTCTTCTACATCAGGCATTGGCCTGTCACGTGCAAACAGGTCTCCGGATTCACATACATTACCTGCAATATCCACTTCCTGAGTTATTGGAGCGTCCATTTTACTTGCATCGACAATGTGGTGGTATGAATCATACATTGCAGGTCTTAAAAGTGTGTGGAATCCTGCATCTACACCGATGAATTTTCTGTAACTTTGTTTTATGCTGTTTACAGTCACTAAAAGCACACTGGCATCGGCAACAAGATATCTTCCAGGCTCCAAATACATTGTAGGATTGCCCATGTCAAACTGTTCCAATTTTTCTTTAAACAATCCAACATTGACTTCCGCAAATTTATCCAAGTCAACTATGTTTTCTTCAGGAGTGTATGGAACGCCCACACCTCCACCGAAATCAACAAATTCGAAATCGATGCCTGCTTCCTGATGTACTTTTCCGGCAATGTCCATTGTAGATTCAATAGCCAATTTGAACGGTTCCGGATCAAGTATGCCTGAACCAATGTGAGAGTGCATACCGATTGGGTTGAAACCTAACTCTTTAGCTAATGAGTAGACTTCTACAGCTTCATTATCCATTATACCAAATTTACTCATCACTCCACCGGTGATACAGTGGTCATGGTGACCTGCACCTACCATCGGGTTTACCCTAAATGAAATTTTTAAACCTTCAGGATCAACTACTTTTGCCAATCTTTTAAGTGCTGATACTGAATCGATATTTAAAACTGCACCTTGGTCATGTACGAATTTTAATTCATCGTTAGTTATGTTATTACCTGTGAATAATATTCTATCACCTGAAAATCCTAGCATTTTTGAAGTGTAAACTTCTCCAGGTGAAACTGCATCAATACAGCAACCTTCAGATTCCAAGATTTTCATTACTGCAAGGTTGGTATTAGCTTTACATGCATAGAATACTTTGAAATCAGGATAATATTTTGAAAATGCACTATAAAATCGGTTATAGTTATCTCTTATCCTGGCCTCATCAATTACATAGGTTGGAGTTCCAAATTCTTCTGCAATATCGCATGCATCTGCACCACCTATATCCAAGTGGTTTTTATCATTAATTTTAATATTTAAATCCATAATAAAACTCCTAAAAAGTTACATTATGTATTTATTTATATATTTTAATCTATTTAAAACTAGTGAAGGAAAATATTTTGCCGATTAAATTATAAAATAAGAAAAATAAATTAAAAAACAGTGATTGAAATGAAAAAACCATATGGATTAACAGTGCGCGGAATAATCAAAAATGATGCAAATGAAATTTTGATTGTAAAAAGACATCCTAAAAGCAGAACAGACCCTGAAATGTGGGAACTTCCTGGAGGAAAAGTAGAATCTGGTGAAGAATTTGCAGACGCACTTGTACGTGAAATTAAAGAGGAAACTAACCTTGATGTTGAAATTGGTGATTTTGCAGAAGCTATTCAGAATAATTACTCTCACAAAAGAACAGTACAGATTATGATGTATTTATGTGAGGTTAAAGGTGAAATCAAAATAAGTGATGAGCACACTGAGTGGATGTGGGCCAGTTTGGAAAAAATAAAAGGTTTAGAGATTTCCACATCTCTAAAAAAAGTTCTGGAAAAAAGAAATTGGGATATTTAATCAAACAAAGTTTGTTTTTCAATAGTTAACAGTCCCACCCTGCACTTTGGACAGGATGATGATTCCCCTAAAACCTGAAGTTCATCACCACATATTGGGCAAGTGAAATAGCTGTCGTTAATGTAGACTGTTAAATCATTAGTGTGATCTTCCAGGATTTCCTTAATTAGAGAATCCTCCAGATTTGCATTGTTTTCAAGAATAACAAACTTATTAATCTGTTTTCCACAATCCTTACAATAATATCCATAGTATTTGCCTGTAAAATCAAACTGTTTAGAGTCAAAATCATTATATAATGAGTCTTCAATGAAGAACTCTCCTTTATTGTCTATTGCAAATGATTTTTCCTGTTTTAAAGGCACTTCATTACGGCAATGAATGCAGCTTTGGAATTTGTTGTCAAAATCTATGATTTTTATATTATCATCCAAGTCTTCAATGAGTTGAATGACAAGCTCCTTTTCGATGAATCCTGATTTTCTAGATACATGGAAATTGAAAATGTAATTATCGCAGTTATAGCAATAATATTTGTAAATTCCACCGGAAGCTAATGAATCAGAAGCCTTTTTGGATGAATCTACAGTCTGCATGTCCACATGAATCTTTTTCTCATCATCAATCCAGAAAATATCTGAAGAATCAACCAGTTTAAATCCGCATTCACTGCAAGAGTATTCGGTATGGATACCCATATTCCCACCTATAAAATTTCATCCAAAGCCTTAACAAACTTGTCAATGTCTTCTTTTGTAATTATTAATGGTGGAACGAATCTTAGAACATTTCCAGAAGTACAGTTAATTAAAAATCCTGCTTCTCTTAATTTGTCCACATATTCAGCTCCAGGTTTGGTGAGCTCTAAACCAACCATCAATCCTTTACCTCTTACATCAGCAATGATTTCCTTATCTAATTTTTTAAGTTCTTCGATAAAGTAATCTCCAACTTCATTAACGTTATCCAAAATATTTTCTTCTTCAAACGCATCAAGTACTGCATTTGCTGCTGCACAGACGAGTGGTCCTCCACCGAAAGTGGTTCCATGATCGCCAGGTACAAATGCTCCGGCCACTTTTTCGGTTGCAAGAATTCCGCCCATTGGAACTCCTCCACCGATTCCTTTAGCCATTGTCATTATGTCAGGTTTTACATCGAACAGTTCATGTGCAAATAGGGTTCCGCATCTTCCAAAACCTGTCTGAACTTCATCTACAATGAAAACAATATTATTTTCATGACAGAGCTCTTCGATTTGTTTTAGGTAATCTTTATCTGGAACATTGACACCGCCTTCACCTTGTATAGGTTCAACAATAATAGCTGCGGTATTTTCTGTAATAGCTTCTTTAATGGCATCAATATCATTATATGGGACATTGATGAAACCTTTTGGCAAAATTACTTTAAATGGTTCATGGTATTCATCATGACCTGTTGCAGCAAGTGTCATTATTGTTCTTCCGTGGAATGAATCGACAGTTGAGATAACTTCACTTTTACCAGTGTATTTAACTGCTAACTTAATAGCTCCTTCATTTGCTTCAGCACCACTGTTTGCATAAAAAATTCTATCGAAATTTGTCTTGTCTATTAGTTTTTTAGCATAAATCAATGCTGGTTCGTTGTAGTAAATACTTGAAATGTGAATCAGCTTTTCTGCTTGGTCCTGTATTGCTTTGACTAATGCTGGGTGATTGTGACCTAAAGCATTAACTGCAATACCTGCAAACATATCCAAATATTCATTTCCATCAATGTCAGTTACTTTAACACCTTCTCCATGGTCTAACACAAGTGGTTGTCTGGTGAAAGTGTTAATGAAATAATCATCTTCAATTTTAATTAATTCTTGAGTATTCATTATAATCCTCCATAAACTATTTAATCATAAATATTTATAATATTAATATTATTTAAATTAGGTGAAAAGATGAAAGTCGCAATAATCGAAACTGATAAAGGAAATATTGAATTAGAATTATTCCCAAATGAAGCACCTGGAACTGTAGCCAACTTTGAAAAATTAGCTAATGAAGGTTTTTACGATGGATTAACCTTCCACAGAGTTATTCCTGACTTTGTAATTCAAGGAGGATGCCCTATTGGAAACGGTACTGGAGGACCTGGTTACACAATCAAATGTGAAACTGAAGGAAACCCTCACAAACATGGTACTGGTGCATTATCAATGGCACATGCAGGTAAAGACACCGGTGGAAGCCAGTTCTTTATCACCCACAGCCCACAACCACATTTAGACGGAGTACACACCGTATTCGGTCAAGTTATCAAAGGTCAAGATGTCGTTAACGCTATTCGCCAAGGCGACAAAATGAACAAAGTGACCATTGAAGAAAGATAAATCCTTATCTTTCAACTTCTTTTTTATTTTTTCCATGAATATCCTATTAAAAAATATCTGAAAATAAAAATAGCTTATTTTTAAACCTCTAACCTAACTTTCAGCACTGTCTTCAGACTTAATGCCGACAAGTGAAGCAAATACCGATGCCACGCATAACACCATGCAAATAATACATGTTATTTGACAGCTGCTTATCAATAGAGGATAGTACTGCTCTACAATAGGAACATTACCCATCACAAATGCAAACACTAATGTCAATATGCCCAAACTCATAGCTTGACCAACCGTACGCATTGTTGCAACAGCAGCTGAAGCCACTGATGTGTCTTTCGGCGGAACCGAACTCATTATAACATTTGTATTTGGCGGTGAGAAAAGCCCAAAACCAATACCATAAATTATCATGGACACTATTAAAAATTCAATGGATGTTG
This sequence comes from Methanobrevibacter sp., assembly GCF_045116495.1. Classification (GTDB taxonomy): domain Archaea; phylum Methanobacteriota; class Methanobacteria; order Methanobacteriales; family Methanobacteriaceae; genus Methanocatella. The sequence continues at coordinate 5,233 of NZ_JBGULU010000077.1, forward strand.
CTTCATTCAAAAATGAGAACAGCAATAGCGAAATTGTTCCAAGACTCATTCCAATTGCGGCCAGTACCTGTGGAACATACTTATCGGACAACCTTCCTGCAATTGGAGCAAGAATAACCTGACATAACGGTGCTGCAAGTAAAATTATTCCTGCAGTCTGTGAATCCATGCCCTTAATATACTGTAAATGATAATTTAAGATTGTAGTGACCGCAAAAGTAGCCAGATATGCACATAATGATGCGAAATTAGCAGACAGGAATTTTCGATTTTTAAAGAACCTTATATCAAATACGGGATGAGCTTCTCTTAATTCGATTAGTCCAAATATGATTAAGACAATGACGCCCAAAACAGTCAATATTACTCCCAAAGAAGTGTTGAGTATTGTAAAGCCGTATATGAACAATACCATTCCTATTCCATAGGCAACAGATCCCTTTACATCAAGTGGGATGCCCCCAAAAGTAATCCATTCCTCATCGACTTTGGTAAAAAGTAATGCCAGTATAACGAGTAAAAACGGAACTCCAAATAAAACTACAGACCTCCATCCCAAGTGATAATTTAAAATACCTCCAAGAACCGGCGCTAGAGATAGTGCAATATAAACCCCTGTAATGGTTATTCCTAATGCCTTACCTCTTTCCTCCGGCCTAAATGCAGATACCACCATTGCCATGGAAGTTACATTGAAAAATGACAGGGAAATTCCCAATATCAAACGGCAAAGCAAAAACTGTTCAGAGGATGTGACCAGTACATTAGCAATAGAAATTAGAATAAACAATACAACACTTATGATTGTAACCTTTTTAAGCCCATATTTACCGGAAATCTGACCTGCCGGTACCGACAATACGGCTACAACCAATAAAAATATAATTATTGCCCAGTTTTGAACAATATTATTCATGTGAAATTCTGCAGCTATCGTTGGAATGACAACCATGACTGAATTAACCGCAAAAACTGCAAAAAATGACAATACTGCACAAATAAAAAGAATTAAATTTTTGTTTTCCATTGAATTAATCTATTAAATTTATAGAATATAAATTATTTTAAATGATGCGAATTGAAAAAAATATTTTTAGAAATGATTACCATTAACATTCATTTTCAAAAAAAAAATATGCCCAACTTAAAATAAAACGAACTTGCAGAAGTCGTGGTATTCAGCATTTTAAAGAAAAAAGATAATTAATTATTTGATTGTGATGCATTCGTTGGGACAGATATCAACACATGTTTCGCAGTAACTGCATTCATCAGGGTCATTGATGGTCAATTTACCATCTGTAATAATTAAAACTTCCATAGGACAAACGTCTGTGCAGTCTCCACAGTTATCACAGTTATCTCTATTTATTGTAATATCAGACATTTTATACCTCCATATTATTATATTTTCATGATATGTCAAAAAGTTTACTAAATAACAAGTTTACAATTTTTTAATTTTTTCCATTAAACCAGATCTGCGAGCGTAATGGAACATATATAACTGAACATAACCTGCATTGTCGCCAAACTCTTCCATCCCGAATTCCCTTACCTTAGCTACACTAATATCCCTGCCTTCAAAGTAAAGATGGGAAACTATGCGTTTTATCCAAACATCGGATGGGAAAGCTTCTCTGAAATTAAATCCATATAGCAATATGCAGTCTGCCACTTTAGGACCAACACCAGGAACTTTTAAGATTGTTTCAAATGCTTCATCATATGTCATTTTTGGAATTTCAGAAATGTCTATCTCATGTGAAAACAGCTCGGAAGCGTTTCTCATGTATGGTGCTCTATATCCTACACCACAACTTTTAAGATTATTATTGCAATTGCAAATATCTTGAATATTTGATGAATTAAATTCCTCTTCTTCATCCAGATATACATTTGCTAAATCACAACTTTGAGGAAAAGTATAGTAGTTTCCATGCATATTTCCCCAGTTCTGTTTGATGTCTGTTATTGATTTGGTCCACCTTTTAATGGAATTGTTTGCAGAACAAATTGACGAGATAACACACTCAAACGGATCCGGCGCCAGAAATAATCTCAATCCGTTGCAGAACTTTGACATCTCAGATAATTCGGCATGACTATCCAAATATTTATAAAAATTATCCAAATCAAAATCCAAATCAAAAATATAAGACAGCTGTGAAAGGGCTTGCCTTTGAGAAATATCCCCATAAAAATCAAAATCTAAAAATTCACCAGATTGCCTAACATTGAAAATAACCGGTTTTTTGTTAACTGTAATGACATTACCATAACATCCGTCAACCTGCATCCAGGGAGGCTGTGATGTTTGACCTGACATTTGAGTCAATTCCAAATCAATCGGCGCTTCAATTATCATAAACGAACAGCTACATTATTTTCTTTTAAGTATTCCTTAACAGTTCCAATTGAATATTGATTAAAATGAAATATGCTGGCTGCAAGAGCTGCTGAAACGTCTGTTTTTTCAAATACTTCCAAAATATGTTTTGGCTCTCCAACACCACCACTGGCAATTACCGGAATGTCAACTGCATCGTTTATGGTTTTGTTTAACTCAATGTCATAACCATTTTGGGTTCCATCCCCATCCATACTTGTCAATAAAATCTCTCCGGCACCAAGATCCTGGCATTTGACTGCCCACAGGATTGCGTCAATGCCTGTAAATTCACGTCCACCGTAAATACTTGTATCAAACCAGCAGTATCCCTTATCAGTTTCAATAACTATTTTATCAGGCACATCGTCAGGATGGTCAACATATCTTCTTTTTGCATCTATTCCAATTACAACAGCCTGTGACCCGACTACCTTTGAAGCTTCGGTTAATAATTCCGGATTTTTAATAGCTGCAGTATTTGTTGAGCATTTGTCTGCTCCAGCCTTAAGCATTTTGATATAGTCATCAACTTTTCTTATTCCTCCACCTACACAAATCGGCATAAATACATTTTCAGTTAATCTGTCAATTACATCTGCCATTGTTGCACGTCTTTCGTGAGATGCAGTAATGTCCAATACAACTACTTCATCTGCTCCTTCTTCATAATAGCGTGTTGCAAGATCTACTGGATTTCCTGCATATTTAATCTGTTTAAATTCCACACCTTTAACAACTCTACCTTCTGGAACCTGCAAATCACAATCTAAACAAGGAATAATTCTCTTAGTTAACATAATATCTAATATAAATAAAAAAAAGAGTATTGTTTTTTAAAAAACAATATTTTTAAGCTGAATATCTTAAAACAAAACAGAATATAGCTAAAATTACAGTAGCTACTAAAACATGCTCAGGTGAGAGTTTAGGGCCTAAACTTTCTTCATCAAAGTATCTTACTAAACCTGCACCGGTTTGAGGCATTGAAATCTTATTATCTTTTTTTGCCATGAATAATTCTCCTATAATATTAATTAATATAAAATAACTGTATATAATTATTTTATTCATTATATATAAACTTTAAATTTTTTCTTTTTTAATAACTTTAATGTCACTGATTCTTGTATCTGGGTACTGTCCGTCTTCGTCTTTTTCAACTGCCTTTACCATATCCCATACAGTAAGTAATGCAACACTGACACCGGTGATAGCTTCCATCTCAACACCTGTTTTGCCTAAAGTATTGACTGCACACCTGGCTATGATTTCAGTCTCTTTAACTTCAAAATCAAGTTCTATTCCGGTCAACGCCAACGGATGGCAAAGTGGAATTATTGAAGAAGTATTTTTAACTGCCTGAATTCCTGCAATTTGAGCTGTAGTTAATACATTACCTTTCTTAATTTCTTCATTTTGAATTAAATCAATGGTATTCTTATCTAAAAATATGCTTCCGCTGGCTATAGCCCTTCTTTTCTGGTCAGGTTTGCCGCCAACTTCAACCATGTGCACTCCACTATCTGTTAAATGTGTAAATTCATCTGCCATAAATATCTACTTCTCGCTTACTTCAATTACGTCCAATTGTTCGCAAATTGCATTAACTCCCAAGATTTCACCAACGTTAGGATGACTTCTTCCCTCGTCACCTGAAATCAATTCCTTAATGTATAATCCGCCTTCAGTTTTAATTGTCATGCTGAATGTCTTATCATCTATTATTTCATATGATAAATCCAGAACATGTTTAATACGTACCTTATCTGCACGTCGTCTAAGAACTCTTAAAGGAGTCTGCTGATGGATTTCATCCAATTTAGTGAGTTCCTCCAACTTTTCTGCATCAAATGCCTCATCACACTTTACCAAGGCATTGTAAACTTTATATGTGTCCGGAGAGGATTGCTTGATTTCAGCTTTTCGCTTTCTCTCACAAACATGCAAATTATGATAAGAAGTTTTACCTTCATTAATCCTGTTAATTTCTTCTTCAATGCTTGCCAAATCAAGATTTCTGATTTTAGGCTCTTTAATCTCCAAAACAAATGGCCTGCCTGATCCCAGCATCAGCACATCAATGTCCTCACGTCCGGCACCATGGAATTTGGCTTCTCTTCCTTTGGTCAGTTTTAAGAAATGCTCGGAAATTAACTCTTCAACTGACTCAGGATATTGTTTTCCTGTAAAATTACATGCTTCACAGCCTCTTCCTTTGCATTTGGTACATGGCCATTTTGTCTGAGGAATTCCGCGCTTTAATTTATTGTATTTTCCTTCAATATATAACGGATTGATTTGGATTCTGACTTTAGGATTATTTATTAAATCTATGTTGAAAACAATGTCTTGTGCCTCGAATTCCGCTTCCTTATCATATATTTCCCAAATTCCAAGGCCAATTAATCTATTAACTTCCTTCTTAATGGTTTCAACACCCAAATCGAATTTTTCAGATAACTCTTCATCCCTTTCTTGGATATCCTTTGCTATTTTTGAACCTACCAGAAATGTGTCGAATTCAATGCCTAACTGATTTATCTTATCATCAATCTTTTTGTATAAATCATCATTGAGCTTGTCAAACAGGTTATCGCAAATTACGCAATCAACATCATCCAAATTAATATTTAGTTCACTGCAGACTTTATCGGCTCTTTCAATGTTGTTTGTGCCTTCAATTGTTTTTGATAATTTCCGTCCCAAACAATTTTTACAGATTTTTCCATCTGTTTCATCTAAAATCTTTTTAGCTAACTCGTACATGTTATCTGTTCATGAATTGGCCCATCATACGGTTCATTGCACCGCCGCCCAATCGGCCTCCACGTTTTCCAATACCTTTCATTGTCTTTTTGGTGTTATTGTAATATTTTAAAAGTTCTTTAACTTCACTTTCAGAAACACCAGATCCACGTGCAATCCTTCTAATACGTGACTGTTTGATTATCTTAGGATTAAGCATTTCCTCTTCGGTCATGGAGGACATCATAATTTTATATGTATCAATCTTATCTTCAGTCATCTTAGATGCTTCTTTTGAAATTTTGTTTCCCATACCTGGAATCATATTAAGAACCTGCTGCATCGGACCCATCTTGTTCATCATTTCAAACTGGTTTTTCATGTCCATCAATGTGAATTTACCGGTGAGCATATTGTTCATGGTCTTTTCTGCAATATCCTCATCAATATTTTCTTCAGCCTTCTCTATAAGTGACCTTATATCACCCATTCCAAGCAATCTTGAAATAAATCTTTCAGGGTCAAACAATTCAAAGTCATCGATTCTCTCACCTGTACCGATGAACTTGATTGGTGCACCGGTTTCAGCAACAGCTGACAATGCACCTCCCCCTTTAGCTGAACCATCCAATTTTGTGATAATGATTGAACCGATATCAGTTGCCTGTGAGAATGCCCTTGCCTGCTCTCCTGCCTGCTGACCGATAGTACCGTCGATAACAAGAATAGCTTCATTTGGATTAATGATATTGTCCAATTCATCCATCTCGGCAATAAGATCCGCTTCTTCCTTATGTCTACCTGCAGTATCGAAAATGATTACTTTTCTGTTTTTAAATTCCTGCAAACCTTTTTCTGCCAAATCAAGTGCATCCTTATTGTTAGGATCCCCATATAATGGAACGTCCATCTCTTCAGTCAATTGCCTTAACTGTTCATAAGCTGCAGGCCTCCATGTGTCTGTACAGACAACAGCCGGATTGAAACCCTTTTTCTGCAGATATCTGCACAATTTACCGATGGTGGTAGTTTTACCACTACCCTGAAGACCAAGGAACAAAATTTTATATGGCCTTTCATCGATTTCCAAACCTGCGGCTTCACTTCCTAAAAGATTCACCATCTCTTCATAGATAATTGTTATGATATGTTCCCTTGGAGTAATTCCCTTTGGAGGTTCCTCTTCAAGGGCTCTTGATTCTATTTTTTTTGATAATTCTAATACTAACTTAATATTAACGTCTGATTGAATTAATGCACGTTGTATATCCTTTACAACTTCTTTTATTGTTTTTTTATCAATAACAGACATTCCTACCAATTTTTTCATAGTATTAGTAAGATTTTCTCCTAAATTTCCAAGCATTGTAATCACTTAATCAATTGATATTAGAAAAATTATATAATTATAATAAAATATATTTATATTTAACAAGTTTTAAATATTTGTGTGATACCATGTTAAAAGAAGTAAAAAAATCATTAGAAGCATCACCTATTGTCAAGAAAGGGGACTACAACTACTTTGTAAATCCAATCAGTGACGGAGTTCCGGCAATAGATCCTATCATACTTAGGGAGTTATCACTTTCAGTTTATAAGTATGCAAATTTAGATGTTGATAAAATAGTGGCTGTTGAAGCAATGGGAATACACTTAGCTACCGCATTATCCCTTGCAACAGATATCCCATTTGTTGTAATCCGTAAAAGACAATACGGCTTGCCTGGTGAAAAAGAAGTATATCAGAAAACAGGCTACGGTTCATCAAACCTTTATGTTAACGACTTGCATGAAGGCGAAAAGATTCTACTCATTGATGATGTTGTAAGTACCGGAGGAACATTGATTGCACTCATCAAAACACTGCAGGATATGGGTTTGGATTTAAAATCCGTAGTGGCCATTATCGACAAGGGTGAAGGAAAAAAAATTGTTAAAGAAGAAACCGGAATAGACGTATTATCTATTGTCAAAATAGATATTATTGACGGTAAAGTAGTAATCGAAAGTACAATTGAAGATTAACATGTCAATGTATGATATGGATTTGGACAAGGCAATCCGCAAAATAAACTCAAAAAATGCACAGGTCGTTGGGCTTCAGTTTCCGGAAGGTCTTAAAATGCAGGCCGTGAAAATTGCTCGCCATATTGAAGATGAAACTGGTGCAACAGTGATAATTTCAGGAGACCCCTGCTTTGGAGCCTGTGATGTAAGCGACTGGAAAATGAAAGGGTCCGTGGATTTGATCATCCATTACGGACACACTCCGCTTCCGCTAAAATATGAAGTTCCGACTCTATTTATTGAAGCCTTTTCAAATATTGACCTTAAAAAGGATCTTGAAAAATGCCTGGAAGAACTTAAAGGCTATTCAAGAATAGGTCTTGTTACAACAACACAACACCTGCACCTTTTGGCTGAAACCAAGGATTTTTTAGAGGACAACGGCAAGGAAGTCATTCTTGGCTCATCACCATCAACCAGAAAGGGACAGGTTTTGGGCTGTAATTTCTCATCCATAAAAGAGCTGGACGTTGATGTAATCCTATTTATAGGCAGCGGAAATTTCCACCCGTTAGGAATCAAACTGTTCTCAAGTTCTCCAGTACTGGCACTGGATCCTTACAATTCAGAAATTAGGAGCATGGATGAATATGCAGACAGAATTTTAAGAATACGGTTTGCAAGAATAACAAAGGCAAGAACTGCAAAAAAATGGGGAATAATAGTCTCCTCAAAAGAAGGACAATACAGAATGAGTCTGGCAAAGGAAATTAAAAAAATCCTTGAAGAGCATGGAATGGAAGCCTACATCATTCTAGCAGATAACATCAACCCGGACATATTACTTCCTTATATGGAATTGGAAGCATTTGTTGTTAGTGCCTGTCCAAGAATAGCTATTGATGATTCACAAATGTATAAAAAACCACTTTTAACTCCACAAGAATTAGAAATCGTATTGGATAAAAGGGAATGGGAAAATTATCAATTGGATGAAATCTTATTCCATGAACGTTACAAATAGCTTTAAATATTAATATAAATAAAATTATTATATTAAAGAAATTTTTATAAATCTTTATTTTGGTGATTTTAATATGGAAATGAAAGAGGAAAAAATAGTAATGCCTGGAGATAAATTAGGAATAATAGAACAATATCTGCCAGGAGACGGTACATATGACGACAATGGAGATATTAAATCATCTGTACTTGGTAATGTTAAAATTAATCAAAAAATGAAGGTTATTTCTGTTGAGGGCACTGCTAAACCTGCACTCTTAAAAGTTGGAGATATCGTATACGGACAAATAACTGACATTAAACCTCAAAGAGCTAATGTGAAAATTGATTGTATTAAAGACAATGCAAGACCATTGGCATTGCCGTATATGGGTGCAATACACATATCTCAAGCAAAAAAGGATTATCTCGAAAAGTTATCAGATGCTTTTAGAATAGGAGACATCATTCAAGCAAAAGTAGTTAAAATTACTGGAGATAATGTCGATTTAGGCACCGTAGACAGTGATTGTGGGGTACTCAAAGCAATGTGCACACGTTGCAGAGACTTTATGCACACAACCTCAAAAGACAATGAACTTCAATGTAATACATGCAACAAAAGAGAAAAACGTAAAGTTTCTAAAAACTATGTTAATGATTAATTAGGATGATAAAATGGAAAATATTGAAATTATTGAAGATAAAACTTTAGAATTAACTTTTATTGTAAAAGATGAAAGCCACGGAGTCTGCAATGCATTAAGGCATATTTTAATGCAAGACCCAGATGTGGAATATGCCGTTTACAATATCGATCATCCCCTCACTGGAAAACCAGAAATGACAATCAAAACAAAAAGGGGAAAAAGACCTAGAATAGTTCTTAAAAAAGCAGCGGAAGAACTCCAAAAACAAAGCGCTGATTTTAAAAAACTTGTTGATGAAGCTTTATAGCTTCAAATATTATTTTTTTAATGTGATTTGATGACAAATTACAAAATTCCTTCAGTTACAGCCGATATTTTTATTTTTGATGAAAATTTAAATTTTATTTTAATAAAAAGGAAAAATAATCCTTTTAAAGATTATTGGGCGTTGCCTGGAGGCTTTGTAGAATACGGTGAAAGTGTAGAAACCGCAGCAATACGAGAAGCAAAAGAAGAAACTAGCATTGATGTTGAACTTATGGATTTAGTCAATGTTTATTCAGAACCTGATAGAGACCCAAGAGGACACACAATCACAGTAGCATTTACCGCTAAAGGAAATTTTAGCGACAGAAAAGCGGATGACGATGCAAGTGATATCGCTATATTTTCAGCCGAAAAGCTAGATGAAATAAAACTTGCATTTGACCATGAAAAAATAATTAATGATTGTCTGAAAATGGCGAAAAAGAGCATTTAATGCTATATATTTAAATAAGTTAAAAAAAAGATTTAAAGAATATATAGAGCATATATAATTATATAATAGAGGAGAGTTAAATGGAATTTTGTCCAGAATGTGGAGCTATGTTACTTCCTAAAGATGGAAAATTAGAATGTAGTTGCGGCTATTTAAAAAATCTATCAGATAACAATGAATATGAAGTTCATGAAGAAATTGATGCTGAAGAAAATGTTAAAATGCTTGGAGAAGATATTGACTTAGGTCCGGGCGTTACTGAAATCTGTCCTAAATGTGGACATGATAAAGCCACTTATGAATTAAAACAAACCCGTAGTGCTGATGAAGCTCCTACTCGTTTCTTCACTTGTAAAAAATGTAAACATAAATGGAGAGAATACGATTAAAGAGGCTTAATATGAAAGATTCTAAAGAAAAAGAGCATAGAATTTCCAATCTCAAAGAAATGATTGATAGCGTTGATGCCGAAGATGACGTTGGAGAATATGAAGAAGATATTGAATTAATCAATTATCTTAATGAAGACCACGTCAATTATGATGAGTTAGAAATCGACGACGAATTCATTTACCGCCCTGGCGATGGAGATGAAAATGCAATTAATTTAGAAGATGAAGATATTAATAAAGATTTTTTAATCAATACTCCTAAAGAGCAAGAGATAAATGACGATTCAAATGAAGATGAATTTGATGATAATTTTTCATCAGGAGTAAGTGACGGATTTGATAAAGTAATCAATGCTAAAATTGGAAGAACACCTATTTTAGGTCTCGTCAGTTCATTTTTAGGATTGCTTTTAATCGTTATTTCAGCAATGGTATTCTCATCACGCAGTGACAGAGTCATAGACAATGTTGTTTCAGGTGAAAACAACTTTATATCTGTAATATTTTTAATATTTGGAGCTTTATTCTTGATTTATGGACTTTATAGAGTTTTTGGATTTAAAAATCCATTGAAAGGAATGTCTGATAGCATAGATTCAATTGAAAGTGGTAAAAAAATTGAAAACCCTGCTAAAAATGACGAAGAAGATGAAAAAGTCATCCCTAAAAGCAACATTCCACTAGACAAAGAATCTTTCAAAATAGGAGAATATAGCTTTAAAGATTTAAAAAATAAATTTAAACGATCAAAAAAACCAACACCACCTACCCAAGAGGAATTAGACCAAATTCCACCAGCTCGTGAAAAACCTGAAGATAGAAAAGGTTTAACTGCTGAAGAAATTGAAGAACTTGAATACCAACAAGCAGTGCGAGAAAATGAATCAATTGACGATATTTTTGCTGAAGTTGAAGATATTGATGATATAAATCGTCGATGACAATGATAAAAAAAATGAAAAAAAATATTTTTTAATGTTTAGTTTTTATGGGCCTATGGTCTAGTCAGGAATGACGCAGGACTTCGGATCCTGAGATCGAGGGTTCAAATCCCTCTAGGTCCGCCTAATTTTTAACTCTGACAACTGCTTCTTTAAAAAAGTCAGGAATCAGTGACCTGTACATAGGACTTTTAAATAACATGTTAATGTCACTGTCAATGATATAAGTATAACATGAATCGTCTTCCGCTCTCATTCCACGACCGTAAGCCTGCATAAGAGTCATTACCGTTTTATAGGCATACCATTTCTTATCCCTTTTCATTCTCATGTTAACTTGCTTGTCTCCAAGATATGGGAAAGGAATTTTATAAATTATTTGGAATCTGCACTTATCATAAGGCAAATCAACACCTTCACTCATAGAGGGTGAAACTAAAACTAATGGATTTTCATCTTTTTCAAAGAAGTTTAATATCTGTTCCCTGTTTTTAGATGAATGGGAAATCAGTCTTGAGTTATACAAATTATTTACAATGTACTGCTGGCATTTATAACTGTGAGTATGTATCAAACCTTTATCATTTTCATGTTTTTTGAGAATTTCCTGAAGGATAGGAATAGTTTTTGGAGCAGTATTTTTAATCCTATTGGCTGACATTTTACCTGCCAAATTTAGAATTATCGGCCGTTTTTCCTTTGTAAAAGGACTGTCAACCTTAATATGATAAACCTCATTTGGATTTAGACCCAGCCATTTTGAAAACATCTTGTGTGAAAGGATTGTAGCGCTCATGAAAATAACAACATCCCCATATTTTAACAGGTTATCTTTAGCATAATGATGAACTCTTAACGGTTTAAACACCACTCCTGTTTCTTCAGAATCAATGACCCAATTTTTAGGTTCCTTTTCCAGGTTATTGCCAAGGGTTTTAAGTCTTGCAATTGTTGATCTTATCCTGTCAGCCTTGTTTTTTGTAACATCCTTTAAGTCAATGTCTTCATAACTTTCCCTAATAGCTTCAATTTCCATTTTCCAATCTGAAAGTTCACCATCCTTTAGAGTTTCATCAGAAATTCTTTTGTTAATATCCTTTTCAAGAGTCCGGTTATATAAAGTGACTTCCATTGTAGACATTAATTTATTTTCAATGTTGTGAGCTTCATCCAATATCAGCAGTGACCGTGGAGCAAAATGCTTTACGTAGTTCAGCTCGACAATTGCATAGTCATAATTCATTAGTGTGATTGGTGAGTTTATTGCATTTGCTTTCTGATTCCAATAATGACAGTGGCTGCCTGACTGGTAAAAAACAGTACCTCCAAATGAATCCTCAAATGCAAGTTCAGCATCCAATGTAGGATTTTTCGCAACACCATAAGGACAGAAAAAATTACTGGAAGTGGGTGTTGTTTTGCAGGTCCCCATATCACAGGCAACTTCCAGATTACTGTTTAAACAGGCAAAATTACCTCTTCCCTTAACTAACGGAAAATCAAACTCATTAGAGTACTGTGACTGCAGCTGCTTAGTCATAGTTAATATATATGCAGATTCATACATCTTAGCAAGGGTTGTTGCTATGGCTGATTTACCTGTTCCGGTACCTGCCTCCAGAATAATATACTTGTAGCCTTGCCTTATTGCATCATTAATGTTCTGTATAATGTCCAATTGCCCGAATCTAGGCTCTGTAAATGGGAAATTTTCAATTATTTCCTCATCAATATGAGGATAAATTTCCTTTAGGTACGCTGTAGTTCCCTCATCCAACTTATGGTTATCTATTGAATAGACCTCAGGAATCTCATCATCTAAAATAGAATGTGAAACAGTCTTTTTAAAACTAAATAAGTTGGTAGGTCCTTTAGGTTTCTTATTGCTTGAATTTTCACAAGTACAATTGGATTTTAACATTCCACAATTTGGGCAAAATAACGAATTTGACATTAAAAATATATTAGTTAGTATACTATAAATAAATTATAGGAAGAGCATTTGAAAAGTATTTTTCAATGCGTAATATTTATATTTAAAGTGATTTTATGGTAGAAAAAGGAAAATTGTACGGAATTGGCGTAGGACCTGGTGATACTGAATTGCTTACATTAAAAGCAGCTAGAATATTAAAAAGCGTGCCTGTAGTATTTACACCAAAATCCTCAAAAGAAAAAGAAAGTATAGCATTATCAATTGTTAAACCTATTCTTGAAGAAAGAGATGATGATAAAAAATTAATGCTTGTTACTCCTATTTTTCCAATGATTGAAGATAAAGAGGAACTTGAAAAAATATGGACAAGTGCATCCGAGATGATTGCCCAGTATTTAGATAGTGGAAGAGATGTTGCTTTCATAACACTTGGAGATCCATCCGTATTCAGTACCTATGCTTATGTCCAAAAGAAATTAATCGGTGACTATGAAATTGAAACAGTTCCGGGAATTACATCATTTACTGCATGTGCTGCAGCTAGAAACAAAGCATTGGTGGAACAAAACCAAATTTTAACTATTGTTCCAAAAATTGACGACAGATTGGAACATGTTCTTGAATACAGTGATTCAATTGTACTGATGAAAGCATCCAGAAATACAACCCAACTGGAAGAAACAATAGAAGAAAAAGAAAGACCTAAAGAAATTTATTCAGTACAGAACTGTACTCGTGAAAATGAAAAGATAATTGAAGGATTCTCCAATGAAAAACCTTATCTTACAACAACAATAATCAAATTTGAAGATGACTAGTGAGATTGGATGCCGAGAGGCTCAATCTCAAATACACATTTTTCGTCACCCATTGTATAACATTGAGTTTCAATGACACTGACAGGGAGATTGAAAAATTCTGTAAATAAACCTTCAAATATTCCAGTGTCTAAAAAACAAGCCGGTTTTCCTGTTTTTGGAAGCAGACCGCATTCAAAACAGTCATATGTTGTTATTTTAATAATCTGACCTACTTTGAAAGTGACTCTTCCCAAACCTTTCCTTTCCCAAAAATCGGCAATGTTATCCATGAAAACATTTAAATCCTCATCATATAATTTATCAAAGATAGACCTTCCAATGCTATTACCGGTTGACTGTAAAATTGGGTCTATGTTTATTCCTTCCTGAATAAGCATTGCTTTTAAGGTATGGAATAGTAATGTTGAAAACTCAGCATCGACATCAACAATGTTTTTAATTAAGTAATCTGCTTGAGTTTCCTCTATTTCTTTTGGTTCTGATATATTGACTGAACCAATGTATTTTGAATTCAAATAGAATATTTTTTTCCTATTATCTACAGGGTGGACCTTGTATGAAATGATTCCAGTTTCCCTTAGGCCTTTAAGATGAACTGAAACTGTGGATTTTGATTTACCAGTGTTACTTACTATTTCATCAAATTCCATATCACGGTCTCTAAGCATTTCTAGTATTGTTAGTTTTACTGGACTTTTAATAACGTTGACACCGATATTATCATCAGCGTGTGAGAAGATTTGTATTGGTTTTTGTTCACTCATAGTCAATATCTCCTAAATATATAGTTATATTTACAATTTATAGGTTAATAAATGTATCTAAAAATTAAAAAAAGCGTTTTTGTATAATATTTTGTTAAAAAAAATGAACAAAATTTATAATAAAAAATAAAATAATACGAACTGTTCGGTTAAAAGCATGCAAAACAGTTCGTATACTATCAATTAACCATGAAAAATCAATGAAAAAAATTTAATTTTTTGAAGAAAATAAAAACATTCCACTCAATTTAATTAACATTAACATCAATAATAATAACAAGGAACAGTTGGTTGAAATTATAAATGATTTCATCAATTCAAATATAAAATAATTAATTTAACATTAAATAGTTATTCTAAAGGAAAGGAGATAAAGACATGCCAGATGAAAAAACCGTAAATGAAAACAATGCAAATCGTATGAGCAAAAACGAATATTATCTTGCAATTGCTCTAGCCGTGTCAAAAAGAAGTACATGTTTAAAAAGACGCTACGGTGCAGTAATAGTTAACAACGACGAAATAGTCAGTACAGGATACAACGGTAATCCAAGAGGAGAGGAAAACTGCTGCGATAGGGGAAATTGTCAAAGAATGAACCTTCCATCCAATTCAGGCAACTACAATGACTGTTTTTCAGTACATGCCGAACAGAATGCCATGATCAGTGCAAGCAGAAATGAAATGCTTGGCTCAACCATTTATCTGGCTGGAGAAAAGTATGATGAGGACACCTGGGTGGAAATAGACGATGCGGAACCTTGCCCAATATGCTTTAGAATGATTAAAAACTCAGGAATTGATAAAATAGTCAGCGCGAAAGGAATTTTAAAACTACGCGATTAAGTCTGAACGTTGCCGTGGAATTTTCAACTGAAATAATGGCATTAATTAAAAATAAGAAAGTTATTTATAAATTAAATTAATAAAGTTATAATTAATGTATAGCTTTATTATTTGTTGTTTAACCTTGATTGCATCGTATTTTATTTATGGAAAAGTGATTGAAAAAGCTGCGGGCGTTGATGAAACCCAAGAAACCCCCGCATATAAATTGGAAGATGGTGTTGACTATATTCCAATGTCTAAATTCAAGAATTTTTTAATTCATTTTTTAAATATTGCAGGATTAGGACCTATTTTTGGAGCTATACAAGGAGCATTATTTGGTCCGGCAGCATTTATATGGATTACCCTAGGTACAATTTTCATTGGAGGAGTTCATGATTTCTTCTCAGGATTCATGTCCATGCGAAATGACGGATTGACCATGCCCAATATTGTTTCAAAGTATTTAGGAAAAAGATTAGAAACAATTATTGCAGTTCTCGTGGTAATCACGGGAATCCTTGTTGCAGCCACATTTGCAAAAGGAGCTGCAGATTTAATCAACAGCTTGACAAATATCCCTGTGCTCATTTGTGTAATAATAATATTCATTTATTTTTTGATTGCAACTGTATTCCCGGTTGATAAAATTATTGGAAGAGTATATCCTATTTTTGGCGCATTATTAATGATTATGGCCGTCTTAATGATTGGAGGCTTAATCATAAATCCGGCATACTCCATTCCTGAATTTACAACACAGGGATTATATTTAACTGACAAAAGTATTTTCCCATACTTATTTGTTACTATCGCCTGTGGTGCTATTTCCGGTTTTCATGCATCCCAATCTCCAATCGTTGCAAGATGTATGGAAAATGAAAATGATGCGAGACCCGTGTTTTTCGGAGCTATGGTTGTAGAAGGTTTGATTGCTCTTTGCTGGGCTGCCATTGCAATGGCATTTTTCCACGGCCAGCCTCAACTTGCAGTAATTTATGGTGCAACCCCTGCTGTTGCCGTCTATGAAATGGCAGTAAAATTAGTGGGACCTATCGGCTTAGCTTTAACCATCATTGGAGTTGTTATTTGCCCAATCACATCAGGAGATACCGCACTTAGAAGTTCAAGAATAACAATTACCGATCAACTTAATATTGACAGTGAAAAATTAACTTCAAGGTTAAAACTTGCAATTCCGTTGTTTTTAGTATCATATGGATTAACATTCGTTGACTTCAGTCTGATTTGGAGATATTTTGCTTGGTCTCAATTAATAATAGCTACAATAGTACTGTTTTCTGCAGCAGCATATCTGATAAAAAAAGAAAAACAATACATCATTGCATTAGCACCTGCAATCGTGTGTACTTTAATTGCATTTGGATATATCCTGCAGGCTCCAGAAGGTTTAAGACTGCCTGCAATGACTGCCAATATAATTTCAGTTATTGCAACGATTATTACCACAGCAATTTTTATTAAAAAATATAAATTACAAAATTAGTTTTTTTAAATTCAGTTTCCAAACTAGCTAAAGATGAAATTGATGAAGAAACCATAGCTTATATTAGCTAAATTATTCCAAATAATTTTTCCAATATTTAAAAATTTCAACGGAAATAAATTTTTGTTAAATAATTATCTAATAAAAAAAAAGAATATGAGATTAAATAATCTCAGAATTAAACTCTTCTGCAGTTTCAGGATCATTATAATCATTGAAAGGACTTTTACCTAAATCCAATTCTTTGATTTTTTCCATATCCTTTTTGTTTAATTTAAAATCAAAAATATCAATATTTTCTTCCATTCTTTTTGTTTTAACAGATCTGCATGAAAATGGAATATCTCTGTCAACCAACCATCTGAATATTATCTGCGGAGTGCTTTTTTCATATTTTTCTGCAATTTCCAAAAGAATAGGATTTTTAAACAGATTACCGCATCCCTCAGAAAGCGGCCCCCAACTTTGATGGGCTACCCCTAATTTATTCATGAATTCATTTGCTCCATACTGTTGGAAATATGGTGATGTTTCAACCTGATTGACTTGAGGGACTATGTCAAAATTCATTACAAGATCAACCAAACGAGCTGAATCAAAATTTGAAACACCTATAGACAGTAATATTCCTTCTTTTTGCAAATCCTGTAAGGCCCTATATGACCCATAATAATCTCCAAACGGTTGATGAATAAGCATCAAATCAAGATAATCAGTTTGTAAATCTTCCAAGGTTTTATTAACGGCTTTTATTGTTTTGTCATATCCTGAATTGCTAACCCAATTTTTGCTGGTTAAAAAGATTTCTTCCCTAGGAATTCCAGATTCTTTTACTGCATCACCCACCTGTTTTTCATTATAATATACCTGTGCGCCATCTATAGCGGAATAACCTCTTTCTAAAGCATTAATAACTGCATCTTTTGTACTTTCAGGTTCAATTTCATAAACTCCGAAACTTACAAAAGGCAATTTTTCATTGTTATTTAATTTTTTAAATTTCATGAATTTTTCACCAATATAAATCATTCATTATTAGTACCTATTATAACATGCAAATAATTTTAATGTAATTGATTATATGTCGTTTTTTCTAAATAAAGTTTGTAAAAAATAATGGCACCACAATTTAAAATTCCGCCTAGATGTTCTAAAACTTGTGAAAAAAATTGAGTAAAAATACAAAAAATCATTAAATATGAAATAGTTTACATACTTACGATTTTCACCTAAAACCCAATATAACTTGAGAATTACATAAAATTATTTTTAGACATTACAAACAAAACATTTATTTAGTCATGCCTAAAAAGTATATAACAATAACTATGAAGGTGATAATGTGGAAACGGATGCATTAGTAAATGGAATTCTTTCGTTTGTTATTCCAGGTTTAGGTCAAGCCATAGAAGGATATAAAATCAGAGGCTTGATTTTTTTCATAATAGCAATTATAATCGGAGCATTATCCATATATTTCCATTTAGACAAAACGATTCAATATCTAATTTCAGCCCTTTACGGTCTGTTAGCCGGATATGATGCATATAGATTATATTGAAACTTGACTTGGAGTAAATGGTGAAGGGCATGTCAATTTTTGCATTGCCTTTCATTCCCCACATAACAAGAAACCTTCGGTAGGGCTGAGTCTACCGTAAAAACCTTGCAGTTTATTATGCGGGATGATTACGGGAAAGTTTTCTATTATGTGCAAGAATAGCCTACCGCTACAGGTCGAGGAAGTTCAATATAGAAAAAATACACGAACAATTCGTGAAAAACATATAAAAAGGAGTGAACTCTTTAACTTATTCTTCCAAAGTTTTAATTACACTTTTTACAAAGTCTTTTTTCTTGTCCACATGAATACCATGTCCACAGTCAAAATATTCTACGTCTATATTTTTAATTAAGCTGATTACCAGTTCCAAGTCCTCATCTGTTAGAGCACCCTGAATAATGTTACCCTCACCTATTATGGTATTGGCTTTCATGAACAATGTTTTGCATTCTATGTTTGAAAGCAGATTCCTATAATCAATGTTACAATTGAATGAGTCATTGTAGAAATTTTCTCCAAAGTAGGGATCATATTCATTCAATCCTTGAAAAGCTTGCAAAAATTTTTTTGGCCAAAATCGAACTTTTAAGGGTTTATCCGGATGTTTTTTTCTATATTTTAATGCAGATTCTCCAGATTTTGCCCTAATCTTTTCCCTTTTGTTTTCAGGAAAAAAATTCCAGGCGTATTGGTTCATGAAGTAGTAATACACAAAATCAGACTCTTCATCCTGATTGATGAAATTATGGCAAACCGTTGACAAATCATTAAAGTTGTAATAATCAAATCTTTTCTCGCCACAGCTTGAAAACAGTGGTGGGTCTTCCAATATTAAATTATCACAAACGTCAGAAACTGAAGCTATATAGCAAGATATGAGACCCCCAGAAGAATGGCCCAATATTGATATTTTATCATCAGTCTTAGATTTGATAAAATCAATCAAATCCTCACCTAAACTAACTATATTATATTTTTCCTTGTTATGAGAACTTTTTCCATGTCCATAGCAATCCACTAAAATCAAATGAAATTTTTTAGACAAATCTTTTACTACATTCGAATAATTCTCTGCATTTGTGCCTTGGGCATGAATTACTAGCAGTAAAGGATTATCATTATCCCATTCATAATAATTAATAATATTGCCATCACCTGTCTCATATTGATAATTTTCCAACTTCATATTAATTACTCACATTATTAACTATTATTAAGTTTTATTAAAATTCAATATATAATATATTGTAAAAATCAGTTTTTTGAAGTAATTTGAACTCCCACATAGAATGGGAAGTCCAAATAATGCCTTTAAATTAAATCCAGATTTTCATCCGTTGAATTTTAGACAGTTTTATACGCTGAAATCGTATTTACCCCTTTGAACTCTTTCAAAGTAAGTCAAAGCAATTGTAACAGGAATAACAATGTATTTAATGGCAACAAACCAAGGCAATCCACCCATAATATTGAATATCAATACAATAACGCCTGAAATAAGAGATATCAATATTGCAAAGTTAGCAACCTTATAGTTTATCCTATATACTTTGAAAAATTAGACCATAAGCCAATCTTGAAGAAATTCCAAAACGGGCCAACATTTCATCATTATTCATAAATACTGAACTCCTTTATTTATATAAAAATATATCATTTAACTTTTATATTAATTTTTTGTAAATTTTGTCCATTTAAAATATATTAATTGTAAATATTTTGAACAAATTTAAATGAAAATTTCAATGATTAATCTAATTAAAAATTAAAGTTATAGAGTATGAAAATGTAAAAATTGTAGAAAACAAGTTTAGAGAAAAATTACATGCAAAACCATGACAAACACATGAAATAGTTCTTATACTAACAATTTTTATCAAATAACGCAAAAAATAAAAAAAGGACATAAAAGTCCTTTTATAATTATTCATCAAATTCTTCAAATGTAATAACGGCCCTGCCTTCAACTCTACCATTTCTTAAGTCATCAAGCGCTTCTAGAACTTTACTGAATGGATATTTTTGAGCTTGAACTGTTATTTTTCCAGCTTTTGCCAGATCCATAATCTCATAAAGGTCTGTGATAGTTCCACCTTGAGTTAATCTTACCATAACACCAGGTTTAACGGTAGTCCAGCTTACAGGGAGTGTTCCTCCACCAAGACCTAAAATAGAAATAAGACCTAATCCTTTGGTAATTTGTGCAGCAAGTTGTAAAGAGTTATCTCTACCTACAAAGTCAAATACTGCATCTACACCTTTACCATCAGTCAATTCCATGATTTTATCATATGCATTATCATCTAAAACAACTAATTCATCAGCACCGAAATCTGTCATTTTAGCCATTTTATCAGCTGATCTGTTAACTACAATAATACGGGCGGAAGTTGTTAAAGCCAAATATTGACAACAGTAGAATCCAAGTCCACCTACACCAATAACCACAGCAGTACCATTATTTGGAATAAATGGTTTTGCAGTTTGTACAGCTCCATATGGTGATAAACCTGCATCAGCTAATGCTACATATTCTGTAGGATCAAGGTCTCCTAAAGGTGCAACTTCTCTTGCATCAGCAATCATATATTCTGCCATTCCTCCATCTTCTTTAAGACCACGTGCACTTGCAACTTCACAGAAGTTGTCACGGCCTGAAAGACAGTACTGGCATTTACCGCATGCATGCAAGGTGTCTACAATAACATTTTGTCCAACTTCAACAGTGTCCACACCAGGTCCCAGTTTTGCAACAGTTCCTGCGTTTTCGTGACCAAATGTAAATGGTCCTTCAAATGGAACTGTAATAAAACCTTCATCG
The DNA here is from genome assembly GCF_045116495.1 of Methanobrevibacter sp. Taxonomy (GTDB): domain Archaea; phylum Methanobacteriota; class Methanobacteria; order Methanobacteriales; family Methanobacteriaceae; genus Methanocatella. Next base: position 26,366 of record NZ_JBGULU010000077.1, read on the forward strand.
ATGACTTCAAGGTCTGTTCTGCACATTCCGGCACCTTTCATTTTAATTAAGATTTCGCCAAATCCTGGTTCTGGTATAGGTACTTCTTCCAATACAGGAGGTTTTCCTAATTCATTAATTCTCCAAGCTTTCATTGTTTCTGCCATGTTTATTCCTCATTTCAATTTTATTCATCAAATGATAATTCAATGAAATTAATAAAAAAATTCAAATAAATATTAAGTATTAACATCGTTCAGCTATTTTTCAAACTTTTGAATATTTATTATAGCAATTTTAATTTAGGGAGATTTAATCCAATATTATATATAATATATTTTACTTTTATTATTTAATCATATTGAAATCGAAAAATCTTGAGTTGATAGCATTGAAAAGAACGTTTTGACAATAGAATAACCAAAACATGGACATTACAATGTCTATACCACATAGACATCAGAATCATTTACATCTATTCAATTATTTAATGCTCCAAAAGATGACTGGATTGAAAAACGAAATCAAGAGATAACTGACAGTTACAAATAAATGTTAAAAAAAGTATATATAATTAAATAGGTTTGATATTTATGAGCAAAGAATTTAATTCCATCAATGAACACTTATCAAAAATGTATGCTGATTTTGATGAATCAACTTTAATCTCCCCAAATAAAAGTGGAGAACAAGAACAACGTATAATTAGTAAATCAGAATATGAAATTAAAAAAGAAAATCTAGTTGAATTTATAAATTCCAATTCAATTTCTATTAACGAACTTTTATTGGCAAGTTTAACATTAACCCTGAATAAATTCAATTTTTCTAATGAAACTTTAATTTTCAATGAAAATAATGTTCCATTCGCCGCTAAATTTGAAAACAGGAAAATTTCCATTAAGGAATTTCTTGAAAATATTCATGAAATCTATAGTGAAACTTTAGAATTTGATGAATATATTAATGAAGATGACCTTCTTTTAAAGCCTGAATTTTATTATAGTTTCAATGAAGATTTAAAATCAGACATTGATTATTCAAATTATTTAAGTATTGTTGAAAGTGACAAAACTGTTTTATTATCATTATTTTACAATAGTGAATTATATACAGAAGAGTTCATCAATTTATTCCTGTTAAGCATTGAAAATATTATAAACCAATTTGTTAATATTGATATCGAGAAAACAAACATTGAAGATATTGCTCTTGTAAGTGAAAAAGAAAATATTGAGTTCACTGAAGTTGAAATGCCTTTATTTCACAAACGCTTTGAAGAGCAGGTTAAAGCAAACCCTGACAACATTGCTCTTGTAGCCGAAGATGCAACATTCACTGCAGATGAACTTAATCAAAAAGCAAACAAGATTGCTAATGCATTAATCAAAAAAGATGTCAAACCAAAAAGCAATGTTCTGGTAATGCTTCACAGAAACAGCGATTTAATAGCATCAATATTAGGTATATTGAAAGCAGGATGCACATACATCCCAATCGATTTGGAATACCCAAAGGACAGAATCAACTACATATACGAAAACAGCCAAGCAGACTACATAATTTCAGATGAAGATAAAGAAAATTCATTAAACATTAAGGAACTACTTAAAGAAGCAAATACCGAAAACCCTGATGTTGAGATTACCCCTGATGATTTGGCATACATGATTTATACATCAGGTTCAACAGGAAATCCAAAAGGAGTAATGATCTCACACGAAAACATCTGTAACGAAGTGCAAAATCCAAAATCACAATACAAAAGCTTATTATGTATTACAACAATTTCTTTTGACGTAGCTATGGATGACATATTTACAGCACTTGCAAATGGAATCAAACTGATATTTGCAGATGATATCCAAATCAAAAACATACCTAAACTAACCGAATTAATAAACGAACATAAACCGGAAGTGGCTGATTTTACCCCATCCAGAATGGCTTCACACCTTGAAGTGGAAGAATTCTGTAAAGCCATAAGCTGTTTGAAATGTTTATTCCTTGGGGGAGAACAATTTTCAACCAAAGTATACGAAGACTTTAGAAAATACTCTGATGCGATTGTATACAACAGTTACGGACCAACCGAGACAACAATTACCTCAAACAACAAAGAAGTGACTGACATTAATGATATAACTGTAGGATTTCCTTTAGACAATTATATAACTGATGTTCGTGATATTGATGGCAAACTAGTGCCAAACGGAGTAATGGGCGAATTATACATCGGCGGTACCGGTGTAGGTAAAGGATACTATAACATGCCTGAAAAAACCAAAGAGGTTTTCCTGACCATCAACGACATTCCATATTACAGAAGTGGAGATTATGCAATTGAACTTCCGAATGGTGAGATTGACATCAAAGGAAGAATAGATAATCAAATTAAATTAAGAGGTTTAAGGATAGAAATTGGTGAAATTGAAACAAACATTAGTCAATATCCTAATATAAAACAAGCTGTTGTTGTAATTAAAGAGATTAACAATAATGACCATTTATGTGCTTATTACACTGCTGATGAAGAGATTGATAGCAATGATTTAAAGGAGTATTTAAAAGACAAATTAACCCGTTATATGGTTCCAACAGTATTTATGCAACTTGATGAGATGCCACAAACACCAAACGGTAAAACAGACTTGAAAAAACTACCTGAACCACAATTAAGATTAACATTAACACTTCCAGAAACAGAAACAGAAATAAGATTGCATGAACTAGCTTCATCCATCAGCCAAACAAAAGAGTTCGGTACTACTGATGATTTATATGCTATTGGATTTACCTCATTAACACTGATGAAATTAAATGCAAAGATTTATGATGAAATGGGTATTAATTTAGATATCATTGCTTTATTGAATGACCCTACAATAAAAAACATTGCAAATGAAATTGAAAATAATGATTTACTTGATTTAGACAGCATTATTGAATTATCCCATGATACAGAGTATTATCCATTAACAGAAAATCAAATGGGAATCTATTATGAATGTATTCAAAGTGGAGATGTTGCACAATATAATCTTCCGTCAGTCATAAGATTTAGCAGTGAAATTGATGCCGATAGATTAAAAGAGGCCATTATTAAGACAATTGAAACATATCCATATCTTAAAACCAGAATTGTTCTAGAAAAAAGTAAAGTGATGCTAAAACGTGACGATTCAATAGCTATCGATAATATTCCGATTGTTAGTGTTGAAGATATTTCAGACGATGAACTTGAAAAGGAAAATCTAAAACCATTTGATTTGCATAATGACCAATTATTCAGATTTAAAATTTATACAACTCCTACTGAAACAATTTTATTCTCCGATGTTCACCACATAATTTCTGATGGAGAATCTTTAGATAAGTTATTCACAAACATTGCTAATGCTTATCAGGGAATTGAAATTGAAAAAGAGGAAATTGATGGTTACATTAACAGCCTGATTGAAACCGAAAATGAAAACAGTGAAAAATATGAATCATCCAGAAAATTCTTCCAGAACAAACTGTCCCAGGAAGTTGATTCAACTGTTTTGACCCCTAATTTGAATGGAAACTTTGAAGACGGAATTTTAAAATCAATTTCCAAAAATATTAATCCAGATTTGATTAGTGAATTCTGTAACGCAAATAAAATAACTCCAAATGTTTTGTTCATGGCAACAACAATGTTAAACCTCAATAAGTACACATTCACTGATAAAACACTGATTACAACCATTTTCAATGGAAGATCAAACTCATTATATAGCAATACACAAACATTGCTTGTTAAAACACTTCCTATTGTCTCAATAAATGATGATAGAACTTTAACAATTAAAGAATATTTGAAATCCATAAATGATCTTTGGATGGAAACCATTAGTCATTCAGATTATCCTTATACTAAAATTTCCGAAGAGTTTAAATTAAAACCTGAGTTTTTCTATGCATACAACAATCTTGATGCTGAAGAAATTGAAATTGACGATGAAGTTTATAAAGTCAAGTATTTGAATTCACTTGAAGTCAATTATAAAATATCTTTGGATGTTAATGAAACCAAAGACAATCTTGAATTGTTTATCCAATATAATGACCAGTTGTATAGTGAAGATTACATAGAAACCTTCTTAAATTGTATTGTTAATGTAATAAATCAATTAATTGAAGCGGATATTGAAAAATTATCTATTGGTGAAATAGAATTGAGTGAAGATAAAGGAATACCTACATTTGACCCTATCGATAATCCTTTCTTACACGGACGCTTTGAAAGACAGGTCGCTGAAAAACCTGACGATATTGCTCTTGTTGCAAGTGATGCTACATTAACTTACAAGCAATTAAATGAAAAAAGTAATAGGATAGCCAATTCATTGATAAAAAAAGGTGTCACACCTGGAAATAATGTTTTGGTAATGCTTCCAAGAACCAGCAACCTCATAGCAACTATCATTGGAATATTTAAGGCAGGATGCACATTCATACCAATAGATTTGGAATATCCTGCAGAAAGAATAAAATATATCTATGAAAATAGTGAGGCAGACTATATAATCACTACCGATAAAACAACTAAAAACACATTGGACATCAATGAATTAATAATGGAAGAAAATGTTGCCAATCCAAATGTTGAAATAACCCCTGATGATTTGGCATATATGATTTACACTTCAGGATCAACAGGTAATCCTAAAGGAGTAATGATAAGTCACGAAAATGCATGTAATGAATCAGCAGAAAATCCAAAATGCGAATATTCAAGCATATTGAGTATTGCGACAATAGCATTTGACACATCCCTTGAAGACATCCTAACCGGAATAACAAACGGAATTAAAATCATATT
>NZ_JBGULU010000078.1:0-25059 GCF_045116495.1 Methanobrevibacter sp.
GATATTCAAAAGAAGGGAATTTTCCTTGTTGGAAAGGATTCGACCGGGTTCACGAAAAAATGGGCGATGGAATTTCTGGAAAAAATAACTGCATATCCAAATGAAGCTATTCATGATGACTGTGTAGTTGCGTTCACTGGAGCTTATGAAAAAATAGCTAGTGAAACTCAAACCAGAAGAGTTGATGTGGATAGATGGTATTCCACATGATAAAATAATTTTATGTTGTTTTTGATTGTAATACATCTATTTATTATATTAATTATATAAACAAAATAATAAGATTATATTTGTCACCTTTTTGGTTTCAAAAAAATTTAATTAATATTAAAAACAATAGAATATATTGTCGTAGAGAGTAAAAGTGTGGGATATTATGCGTCCTATTGATATGGAGTTAAATAAAATATCCGACACTAAAAAAGTGTGGGATATTATGCATCCGACTGACATGCAGTAATCGAAAATATCCGACACTATAAATGTGTGGGATATTATGCATCCTATAGATATGATGGTAACTGATTATAATTGTGAATATTTAGGATTGTCAAGATTATGCTTAATGGAATCTGCAGGGAAATCTTTAGCTGAGGAAGTAGGTAAAATTGCAGTTTATACTTTCTCAAAACCGGTTAAAGTAGTAATTTTTACAGGTTCCGGTGGAAATGGAGGTGACGGATTCGTTGCAGCAAGATATTTGCTGAACAGGGGATATGACGTTGACATTTACATGCTCAAAGACAATATTCACTCATCCGAAGCCAAAACCAATTTTGAAATTCTAAAAAATATGAAGCCACGGCTGTCCCGCTTAAATATTTATAATCTCAAAACACTGGCTGACATTAACGACTGTGAAATTGCAAACAGTAAAGATTCCGAGTTTGTTATTGTTGATGGACTTTTGGGAACCGGAATCAAAGGGGAGTTACAGACAAATATTAAAAGGGCCATTGAGATTATAAACGAATCCAAGGGAATTACAATAAGTGTCGATGTGCCTTCAGGAATGGATCCTTTAAACGGCAATGTTGATGATTTGGCTGTCATTCCTGATTATACGATAAGCTTTCATAAAATCAAAACAGGGGTTCGTGATGCAGAAGAGGAAGTTGTCGGAGGTCTTGTAACTGCAGATATTGGAATACCTTTCGAAGCGGAATATTTTATTAGCTATGGTGACTTTTTAAGGCTTAAGAACAGAAGTGCAAATTCCCATAAGGGAAATAATGGCCGATTGTTGATAGTTGGCGGAAGTGGTGATTATTCAGGAGCTCCTGCTATTGCAGGTATGGCGGCAATAGGTGCAGGCGCTGATTTGGTATATGTTGCATCACCTGAAAAAGCGGCACAGGCTATAAAGTCTACATCTCCAGATTTAATTGTAAAGTCACTTCCTGGCGATAAATTATCACTTGAACATGCTGGTGAAATAATTGAACTGTCTGAAAATGTTGATGCGGTTTTAATCGGTCCTGGATCAGGTATTGATGAAGATACTTCTAAATTATTCAATGTTTTAGTTACAAAAATCAAAAAACCAATTGTTTTGGATGCAGATAGCTTAAAACAGGTTGAAATATCATTAATTAAAAATCGTGATGATATTGTACTAACACCGCATATTTTTGAATTCAAATCATTTTTCAATGTTGATGGCGATTTAAAATTGGACATTGATTCATATGACTTTAAAAAAGTGGATGAAAATATCACAGCTTTTCAAAAAATTAGCCGTCAAATTAAAGCAACTGTTATTGTTAAAGGGCAATATGATTTAATTTTATCCGGAACTAAATTCAGAATCAATAAATCCGGAAATCCCGGAATGACTGTAGGTGGAACTGGTGATGCACTGGCCGGTATTACAACAAGTTTGCTTTCACAGGGATTAACTACTTTTGACAGTGCCTGTTTGGGTGTTTTCATAAATGGACTTGCTGGTGATGAAGCATTTAAAGAGAAAGGAAATGGATTTTCAGCTACTGATTTGGTATCCTATATTGGAAATGTGATTAAAAATGGATTATGTTAAGGGAATTTTTAAAAATCGTCCAAATAGGTTCATTGCAGAAGTGGAAGTTGACGGAAATTTGGAAAAAGCACATGTTCCAAATACCGGGCGCTGCAAGGAGCTTTTGGTTGATGGTGTCGCTGTTTGGCTTAAACCTTCTGACAATCCGAATCGCAAAACCAAATTTTCACTGCACTTTGTTGAAAATAAAAATGTTCTGGTGTCACTTTACTCACAACAAGCCAATAGTATTGTATATGATGCAATCAAAGATGGCAAAATAAAAGAGCTCTCAGGCTATTCCTATCATCAAAGGGAAAAAACGGTGGGCAATTCAAGAATTGATATATACTTGGCCAATGAGGAGGATGATTGTTGCGGAATGAGCTTTTTGGTTGAACCGTGTTATGTTGAGGTAAAAGGTGTCACATTAATCGTTGATGGTGAAGCCAGATTTCCGGATGCTCCAACAGAAAGGGGAGCAAAACACCTAAAAGAATTAATCAAACTCAAAAAGCAAGGCAGCAGGTGCGTTGTATTTTTCCTGATTCAACATCCTGCCGGTAATTTCTTTAGGCCGAATTGGGAAAATGATCCTGTATTCAGCCAAACATTAAATGAGGCCTATGGGGAAGGTGTTGAAATCCTTGTTTATAGGTGTGATAACCAATTGGATGGAATTGAGTTGGTTCCTGAATCATTGGACTTTGATTTGGCTCAAAGTCTCACCAATGGCATCGTTAATGACTAATGTCGCCAGATTGTCATATTGTGTTTCACTTTTATTAATCAATACAAGATTTTTGCCGTTGAAGTAGTTTATTAAGCCTGCGGCAGGATAAACCACAAGTGAAGTTCCTCCGATGATTAATGTTTCTGCATTGGAAATATAATCGATTGAAAAGCTTAAGATTCCATTATTTAGAGGTTCTTCGTATAATACCACATCAGGTTTAATGATTCCACCACATTCACACCTTGGAATGCCGTCACTTTCCAAAATATAATCTAAATCATACTCTTTATTACAAATTTGACAGTAATTTCTGTGAATGGATCCATGAAGTTCCAATACTTCTCTGCTTCCCGCTTTTTGATGAAGTCCGTCAATATTTTGAGTAATTACCGCTTTTAATTTGCCGGCGTTTTCCAGCTCGGCAAGTTTTAAATGTGCGGGATTCGGCTGAGCATCCTTGAAAACGAGATTATCTTTATAATAGCTAAAGAACTCTTCTGTATGGTCTAGGTAGTAACTGTGTGAAACTAGGGTTTCAGGTGTGGCACCATATTTTTCCAGACTTTTAAAAATTCCGCTTTCGGATCTAAAATCCGGAATTCCACTTTCTGTTGAGACTCCTGCTCCTCCAAAGAATACGATATTGTCTGAAGAGTCAATGATTTCTTGTAGTTGTGTTATTTTGGACATGATTTATTCTATGTAATAAACTTTTAAATATAATTATTCAATATAATAATATTATCAAGTTGTTATTAAAATTGTGGGGATTTAATTGGAAAATAGTAATTCAAATCTTGATTGGATGGTAAACTGGTCGCTTAAAGGACATTACCCTAGAAATAGCCAAATAAAGCTAATAAATAAGATTAATTGGGCTATTGGTGAAGGTTATAAAAACATAATTCTTGAAGCGGGAACAGGTATTGGAAAATCTGCCATTGCTACAACACTTGCCAATATGTATGAAGATTCTTACATCCTGACAATGACAAAACAACTTCAGGAACAGTATCTTGATGATTTTGGAGACATGCTTGTTGAAATTAAGGGTCGTGGAAATTACAAATGTAACTATAAGGGCAATTGTGACTTTTGCATTAAGGCAGAGTACAATTTAAGGAAATGCGGGGACTGCGAATATAATCTGGCTTTTAAAAAAGCGGTTGAAGCCAAAAATGTAATTACTAATTATGATTATTTATACTATGCAGGTGTTGCAAATCCTCTTCTTGATTCTCGTGAATTACTTATTTTAGATGAAGCCCATAATCTGGAACGTAAAATGTTGATGCTCTCATCATCAGAGTTGAACAGGGAATATATCTCAACCAAATTTGGAATAGACATTTTTGAGCCGTTAATGTATGGTACAAAGTCAATCAATGAATTAAAACGAAAGCCCGATTATTGGGTGGGGTTATGTGACGATTTAATTAAGGAATGTAAAAAAAGAATTAAAAAAATTGAAGGGGATGCTGATAAGAGCGTTCAAGTTACGCTGGATGAATTTGAAAGTAATCCGTCCAAATATTCCAATTTTGACTATGTTGAAAAGCAAAATCTTGAGCAGGACATGAAATCCTTTGCAGCTATTTCATTGGGATTGTCATATAATGAGCTGATAATTGACTTGCCGGATAAAAACAGTATTTTGGATAATAACATGGACATTTCAGCTGAGTTCAAACCGTATTCAGTTCTGGACGACACTCAAAATCTGCTGAAAATGGGCAATATCTGTATATTTTTAACCGGAACTTTGGGAAGCAAGGATAAATTCTGCCAATGGAACAACATAAATCCTGATGAAACTTATTACATTTATGAAAAAAGCCCATTTGATGTAGCTAAAAGGCCGATATATGTTGATTTTGTAGGTCGAATGAGCGGATTTAGACGTGGCATTCCAAATTGGAAAAATAAAAGAGCTATCAAGAAAATTAAAGAGATATTGGATATGCATAAAAACGAGAAGGGAGTTATACATACTTCAAGTAATGAGCAGGCATTTTGGATTATGGATCACTTAAAGGAGTATAGTCTCATGTTTGTTGGTGGCGAGGATAGAAATCGTATTTTAAAGGATTTTACAGAATCAAAGGAAAATATAATTCTCATTGGCGCATCCATAAAAGATGGTGTTGATTTTAAAGGGGATTTATGCAGGTTCCAAATAGTATTTAAAATTCCTTATCCTCAATTGAACGAACAGGTAAAATATAGAAGGGATTTGGATCCTAAATGGTTTTATTATCAAACTGTAATGGCGCTGATGCAGGCTTATGGTAGAGGTATTAGGGACAATGACGACTATTGCGTCATGTATATTATAGATTCTAGTTTTAAACAGTTATTCAATTATAATCGTGGATTTTTCAATGAATATTTTGCAGAAGCGGTACAAAAAAAGAAGTAAGGTGATAGCTTAAAAGCTATCTGTTTAGTTTTTGATAATTTGCAGCTTGAAGACCGTGGTACTTGATCATACCTTCAACATCTCTTTGATCAGTCTCTTTGTCTTCAAATGTAATTTGTTCTATGCTGTGTAAGCTGAATGGAGATTTTCTGGATATTGGTTGGATTGAACCTTTGAACAGTTTCATTACGACTTCTCCACTTACTCTTTCTTGCATATTGTCGATTGCTTGGTCAAGATCATCTCTTAGAGGTTCTTGCCAGAGTGCTCTGTAGACTAAATCTGCATAGAGTCCTGACATGTATTCGGCAAATCTTAACTCGTCAGTAGTTAAAACCAATTCTTCTAATGCTTGGTGAGCTGCAATCAATAATTTTGCACCAGGGGTTTCATATATTTCCCTACTTTTAATACCAATCATTCTGTTTTCAATGGTGTCCACTCTACCGATTCCGTGAGATCCTGCAATTTCATTTGATTTAACGATAATATCGATTAATGGCATCATTTCGCCGTTTATTGCTACTGGAACACCTTCTTCAAATTCGATAGATACTTTTTCCGGTTCGTCTTTAGCATCTTCCCATGAGGCAGTCCATTCGTAGATATCTTCTGGAGGTTCATTTGCAGGGTCTTCTAGCACATCCCCTTCAATTGCTCTTCCCCAGAGATTTTCATCGATACTGTAAATTTTATCATAACTTAACTCGATTCCTTTGGATTCTGCATATGCCTTTTCTTCAGTTCTTGTTAAGTTCATTTCCCTGATTGGTGCAATGATATCCAAATCGGACATTGCAAGAATAATTGCTTCAAATCTGAATTGGTCGTTTCCTTTTCCGGTACAACCGTGTGCAATGGCGGTTGCCCCTTCTTTTTCAGCCACTTCTATAAGTTTTTGAGCAATTAATGGTCTTGCAAAAGCAGTGCTTAATGGGTATCCTTCGTATTCTGCATTTGCTTTGATTCCACGTGCGATGTATTCGTTGGCGAATTCTTCTTTAGCGTCTATATTGTAGTGTTTTAATCCTCCAATTTTAGCCGCACTTTCTTTTGCTTTTTCCATTTCCTCTTCGCCTTGTCCCACATCTACACATGCGGTAATAACTTCTACATTGTATTCTTCTTCTAATAATTTAACACAAACTGAGGTATCTAGTCCCCCACTGAATGCTAAAAGTACTTTATCAGTCATAAAATCACCATAATTAATTTCAATAAAAATGAATTATCAAGATATATTTATATGGTTAATACTATTTAAAATTTTTAAAAAAATAAGGCAGAAGAAAAACTCTTAATCGAGGGAATATTAATTGAGGTTGAAAGTTATATGGGCTTTTAAAATGAAATCTCAATTAAGAGTTTTTGTATTAAAAAGTATTTTTTCATACTTTATTTAATATGTTGTAGTTACTGGTATATAAAAGTTTAGGTATACCTAAAAATTATAGTTTTACTAAAACATTATTTTCTTTTGCAAATTCAATTAATCTTAAATAAGTCGGATTAGCTTTTAAAGTATTGATGTTACCAATAATTATCAATTTCCTTTTTGCACGGGTTATTGCAACATTTAATCTTCTCAAATCCTTTAAAAATCCAATATTTCCATCTTCATTGCTTCTGACTGTTGAAATGATAATGATTTCTTTTTCCCTTCCCTGAAAACCGTCAACGGTTTTAACTTCAACAGGAGTTCGGTCCTGAATTATTTTTACCTGATCTGCATAGGGACTAATAATTCCAATATCTGTCTCTTCAAGTCCCACATTCAAATAATCATTGGCAAGTTTAACGGCAATGTCCGCTTCTGTTTTGTTAATTATGGATTTGGAATCTTTAAGATGTCTTTCACCGTTTTCATCAATGTTTGAAGTGTCAACAAAAAGCATGGCTTCCTCTTTATCAGTCGTGTTTATTATATCATTGATGGTAATGTCATCAACTGATGAATCGCTTTTCAGATTGTTGTTGTAAAATTCCGCATTTGGAAATTTCATCAAAAGAGAATTCATACGGTACTGTATATTCAAAAGCTGTGATTTGAATGGGTAATTCTTAATCAGCTCTTCAAATAAGGTTTTCTCTAACTTTTGAGCTTTTTCACTGATAATTGTTGGCGGAAGCTGCTTGTGGTCACCTGCAAGTATGAACCTGTGGGCTTTAGCTATCGGAATCAAAACACTTGGGATTGTGGCCTGTGAAGCCTCATCAATAATCGCCACATCAAATTTTGTTTTGGCAATTGATTCCAATGCAGCTGATGAGTTTGTCGATAGAATAACGTCGCTGTTTTCAATTATTTCTCCAATCATTCTGTTTTCTATTCTTTTAATGTCATCATGCAGTTCATCAATTTGCTGGTTATATTCAATCCACTGCGCCATGGATTTCATTTTTTCAGCAGAAATTCCACGACCTCCCTTTCCTTTGGAGGCATTAAATAAAATGTCATAATCGCTGTAGCCTCTGCGGTACTGTGGTGTTGGTTTTGTATGGACTTTTCTTTTTTCAATTAAATTGTCAATTTTTTTGTGAATTTTTGAAATCTTTTTGTTTAACTTATGGTTTTCAACTTTATAAGCAAGAGTCTGTGTGATATTGTGTTTTGAAACTCTTTGGGGATGTCCGAGTCTTGTCAGATTTAATTTTTTATTTTCCATTAATCTCTCTAAAATATTGTCAACTGCAGCATTGCTTTCAGCGGTAGCCAATACTTTGTGATTTTGCCTTGTCTCCTGTGAGATTAGCTCAACTAACGTCCTTGTCTTGCCCGTTCCAAATGGGCCATGGATTAGATAAAAATTCTGACATGAAAGTGCATTTTCAATGGCTATTTTTTGAGATTCATTCAGGGATTTGTCAATATAGTCAATATAAGGCACTGGCTTGTTCTTTTTAGGATTTCTTTCAGTCAACATATATTCCAATGCATTTTTCCCTTTCAAACTCAGGTGGTTTAGATTATCTTCCATTCGTCTAAATGTCACATCATTGGCATATAAATCGAGTCTCACTTTCTTTTTTACAACCCATCTTGGAATTCTTTTATCAAAGGCAACTTTAATGTATCGTGCACCTTTCTCTGTGACAGTTCCTGTAAAATCACTGCTTAGGGGATTTGCGGTACTGACTAATACCATGTCTCCAACAGATATTTCAGTATCTATAATTTCTGACCTTCCAAATTGGACTATTTTAAGGCCTAATTCTTCACCAATATACTTTCCTTTAACTTTATTGATGGCACGGCCTAATTCCTCTCGTTTTTGCCCGGACATATGAGCTATTTCAAAACGCATAAGTTCAATTTCAGCATCTCTTTCATAATTGACCAATTTAATTAAATTTTTGATATATTTTTTCAATCTAATCCCTAATTTTAAATATGGCCTTAATGTAATTAAAATATATGGAATTTGTGAAAGTTAATCAATTTGATAATTTGGAAATGAGTTATATCTGTGATTTTTCAGGTGGTTTTATTTCCAGAAGCTATGATTTATTTTCTCAAATTGAGTTGACTGATTTAAATAAATTTATTTTGGAAAAATCTGTTTTTGGAACTCCAATCTTTAAAATGGGCAATGGAGGAAATAAAATAATGCTAATTTCAGGCATTCATGGAAATGAGCTGCCTCCGCAAATTGCATCTTTAAAAATAATGAATGAACTGCTTGGCTGTGAAATGTCAAATACTCTGTATTTTATTCCATTTGCAGCTCCAAAGTCATCAATGAATATTGAGAGAACTTTTAACGAAATGGATTTAAACAGATCTACTCACATTAAAAATTCTTTAAGTAATTTAATTTTACATGCTGCTTTAGAGTTGGAAATAGATTTTGTAGGTGATTTTCACTCAACTTCACAAAATTCAAATCCTGGCTTTGAATCTATTTTTTCATCTAAATCTCCTTCACCTGAAAGCTATTTGATTGCAAACTACATTTCAAGAGATGTCGGATCTGAAATAATTTCTTTTGATTTTGCAGGCTCCTCATATAAGGGAGCTGTTGAAGATGTTTGCAATTTAAAAGGCATTCCTTCGGTTACCTGTGAGGTTTTATCTCCTTTTGGAAATGTGGCCAGAGGTAGTGTGGAGAAATCTTTGTCTCAAATGAAGAGTTTTTTGAACTATTTTGGAATATAATACTCATCAAATGCTCTTGGACAAATCCTATTAATTAATATTCATATATTAGGTAATAAGGTGATTACAATATCTTCTTATAAAGGACATTCCATATTTGCATTAATTCTTTCATTGATGTTTTTTCATAGTCCTCTGTTAATTGCTTTAACTCTGATAGGTGCAAATATTCCAGATTTTGATCATAAATTTAAAAAGGACAATGTCTATAAGTTGATTATTCTAGGATTAATAGTGTTTATTTCACTTTATATCCTAAAATTACCTTATTATATAGGTTTAATACTTGTTTTTTTAGGGGTTACATTCTATTTTTCAGAACATAGAAGTTTCACACATTCCATTTTTGGCATTTTAACATTAACATCTGCAGTTTCATTAGTGTTAATATGGTCCTTTCAGTTAATCATCGCCCTGACTAACATTAACAACCGCTATTTGATAATGGCATTGCTGATAGTGGCGGTAAGCTTTTTATTCTTGAATAAGAAAGTGTTAATGTTGTTCCTGCCCGTATTCTTCATTAGCTTATTTGTATTCAACACGGGTAATGTTGACTATATTGAAATTGTGTTGAGTCTGTGTCTGGGGATATTTTCACATGTTGTTCTTGATTCATTCACACCTTCCGGAATTAAGATATTCGCTCCAATATCATCAAAAAAGGTTTACAGCAACTTTGGCAAAGTTTCAATATTCATATTGGTCGTATTGGCTATGATCTATAACTTTCCACTGTTATTTGGTTTATTTGAGCAATATGTTTATACCTGCCTTGTAGTATGTAGCATTTAATAATGGTGAGAAATATAATTAATATTGTTATGGTCGAAATTTCAGTAATATTGCCGGTTTATAATAGTGAGAAATACTTAAAGGAATGTTTGGACAGTTTAGTTAATCAAACATTTGATGATATTGAAGTTTTATGTATCAACGACGGCTCTGATGACGGGTCTTTGGAAATACTTAAAGAATATCAAAAATCCGACAGCCGCATTGTTGTTGTCGACCAGGAAAATATGGGTGTTGCAAAAACCAGAAACAAGGCTTTGGGCATGGTTTCCGGTAACTATGTTTATTTTATGGATTCTGATGATGTCCTTGACAGCAATGCCTTTAAAAAATTATATAATAATCTGAAATCAAATGATTCCGACTTTTGCATAATTAAAGTCATGTTTGTAAATGGTGGGCAAACATATAAATTTCCGGCATTTGATTTGGATAAGGAATTTTCAGGTGTTAACTTTAACAAATTCACATTTACATATAATGATGTCAAATCCCATGTGTTAAATGATTTATTCGCCCCTTGGCTTAAAATGTATAAAAGGGAATTTTTAATGAGCAGTGATGATTTTACATTTCCGGATATCAAATCATATTCCGATGCACCTTTCCATGTTAAAACTTTTTTAAAGGCCAAAAAAATCTCTTTTGTTCCGGAATATTTATATTATTATAAGGAAAACGATGATTCATTGGTTCATTCGTCTTCCAATACGGTTAATTTTTTCACTCTTTCAGACATTATAGAAGATTATTTGGTTGAAAATAATTATTTTGATGAGTTTAAAGAGGAATTTTATACCTTCCAAACATCCAAACTTGTTTATTATATGGGATTTACAGATTCTGTTCAGTATTATACTAAAGCTAAAGGAATCTTAACTGATTTGTCTAAAAACTTTTTAAAAGAATCTTCCTTACCTGATAAAAAAGATTTGGATAAAGCTGATATCATTATTGATTCTGATAATTTAAAAGAAGCTAAACTGGCTTTGGAATTGTATGACTGTAAAAGAAGGGTTAAATCAATGGAGGAATCCAAAAGTTGGAAAGTAACTAAACCTTTAAGGAGGTTTACATCCTCTCTTAAATGAATGTAATATATGCGTTTCATATTCAGTAATGATTTTCCTTTAATTTTATATTTGGTTATAGATTTATGGGTGTTTTTTATTTTCACTGATTATTTTGTTCATTTAGATTTTTTCAATAAATTTTTTATTACTTTTTTTCAAAACCATATGATTTTTTTAAAAAAGCATACATTTATAATAAATAATCATGATAAATAATAATATTATTATTTAGTCAATATTATGACTATTATTAATATTAATGAAATGGAGCTTGTTTAATGTTTTTGACTAGAATTGTCTACGGAATTGTATATTTCGTAGTTCTTATTTACGAAATAATTAAATCAACAATTAATGTTTGTTTTAATTCAATTTTGGGGAGAAATATTGATCCTATTGTTGTGGACATTGAAACAGTACTAGAGAGACCTGTTTCACAAACAATTTTAGCAAATAGTATTTCTTTAACTCCCGGTACTTTGTCTGTTGATTTGGACAGCGAGAATAACATTATTAAAGTAGCTGCTATTTCTCCAAGAAAAAAAGAGGATATTATTCCTTTTGAACCATATATTAAGAAAATGTTGGAGTAATACATTTTCTAAAAAAATTCGAGTGAGATAGTATGGATATATTGTTTATTTCAAAATTTATTGTGGTTATAGCATTAATTATTATGATGTTGGCCGCTTTAAGGGCAAGTGCATACAAATTCACTTCAATGGGGCTTTTAGGAAGCTCTGCAGTTGTCGTAGCTTTTGCAATGACATTGCTTGTTGGAGGAGATTTGTACAATCTTGGATTCTATAGGGATATATCATTAGCTTTAATATTCTTCGGTTTTGTAGGTACTGTTGCTTTCGCTGCTGTTTTGGGAGGGGATGAATCATGATAGTATATATTCAATCAGCCCTTCTTATAATATCAGCCATTTTAATTTTAATATCAGCAATAGGACTTATTACCGTTCCAAAAAATACAAAAAATGCCGTTTATGCAAGAATTCACATTGTTGGTGTTTTCGATATTGCCTGTATTATTGCTATGATTGCTCTTGGCCAATTTCTGCTTGCGGTAATATACTTTATTATTGCACCGTTTGCAGCACATGCAATAGCTAATGCTTATTGGAAAAAAGAAGATAGAGAAAATAATTTAGATTTAGTGACTGTTGAGGTAGAGCCTGATTATAATAATCCGTTTATTCATCCTAAAGATAAATTTGGATCTTTAGAAAATGAAGAGTCAGGAAAACTTAAAGCGGATGAAAGGTTCTCAGTTACTACATTGGAAATTGATGAGGGGGAGTAAGATGTTAGAAATTGTATTAATGATTATAATAGTTATAAGTGCAATTCTTGCTCTTATTCAGAAAGATTTATTAAAAGCTGCGATTTTAACAGGATTTGCTGGCGGAGCTTTGGCAGTTCTTTTCCAGGTTTTGCTTGCACCGGATGTGGCATTGACTCAGGCAATTGTCGGTGCGGTTATCGTTCCTGTTTTCATTGCTTTGGCTGTTAAAAAAACTCAAAGGGAGGATAGCTAATGGCAGACACTCAACTGATTATATTATTCACATCAATGGCATTGGTCGTTATTGGACTATATTCTGCGATTTTTGTTGATAATATCATAAAAAAGATAATTGGTATTAGTTTTATTGAAGAAGGTGCTAATCTGTTCATTGTTGCTATTGGTTACAGGCCTGGAGGTGTAGTTCCAATTTTAATGCCTGGAATGGATACATCATGGTTTGCAACAAATGCTGCATATCCTTTGCCTTTCGGTTTAGTATTAACAAGTATTGTAATTGGCGCAAGTACTTTGGCCGTTATGCTTGCTTTGGTAATGGTGTTATATAGGAGATATGGTACTTTATCCACAAAAGTAATGCTGGCAGACACATCAAAACAGGAGGAATACAATGAATGAATTAATTCCGCTTATGGTTATTGTTCCTTTGATGGCTGCATTGGTAATTAGTGCCTTTTCAAGATTCAACACATTGACTAAGGCATTGGCGTTCATCGTTGCGTTGTGTCTTCCTATAATTCCATTGGCTTCTCATTATGGTCTTCATTACTTTGGAGGGTATGAGCCAATTTTGGATAATGTGACTAATGTGATGTATCATCCGGCGATTACATATTCATTTACATTCCTGCAGCAAATATTTATTGCAGCTGTTGGTCTTTTAACATTTTTAGTTGTATTCATTTATCTGACCAAATATAGGAAAGTTTCAGGACCTTATCTGTTCCTATTGTTCTTAGGTACTGCTGCAGTAACTGCAATGATTCTTACAGATGATATATTCCACATGTTTGTATTCTTTGAAATTTTAGCTCTGGCACAAGTGGGTATTGTTGCAGCTTCATCAATTGATTACAGTTATGAAATGGCTTTAAAATACATGATTTTAGGGTCAATCGGTTCACCAATAATGCTTTTAGGAATTGGATTCCTGTTGGCATTAACTGGTAGTGTTAATATTACAGACATAGTAGCTGCTGTTCACAATGGTTTAGTTAACGCGAAATCTCCAGTATTTTTATTATCACTCGGTTTAATATTCTTTGGTTGGTTATACGCATCTGGTTTACCACCATTCCATACTATAAAATCTGGAATTTATTCTAAGGCTGAACCTCATGGAGCAGCGCTACTCCAATCATTTACAGTTATTTCAATGATTTCAATTGTTTTAATCATGTTTAGAATATATTCAACTTTACCTATCTTTGAAGTTCTCATAGTCTTCTTCTCTATCTTGGCTATGATATTGGGTGTCTCTCTAGCACTTACTCAGACAGACTTCAGAAGGATGATTGGATTTTTAGCTGTAGGTGAGTTAGGATTTATCGGTTTAGGTATTGGTCTTGGAACTCAATTTGCAATCACTGCAGGTCTTTTCCAAGCATTAAACGAAATTATTATTACTGCATTATTGTTCATAGGATTTGGCGCAATAGTTAATGCAACTGATGAGGTTGACACACGCAAATTAGGAGGGCTTTTGGCATACCATCCAAAAGTAAGTATAATGCTTTTACTTGGCGGTTTGGCAATGGCTGGTGTTCCTCCTTTAAGCGGATTCCAATCCAAATTAATGCTTGTTCAGGCTTCTTTAAGTTGTGGATATCCGGAAATATCCATTTTAGCTATTGTGGTAAGTATTGCTACCTTTGTAGTATTTGTAAAAACATATTATACAATGTTTTTAAAACCAAAACCTAAAGAATTAAAATTAGACGGTAAAGAGGTTCCACGTTCAATGATTATTGCAATGGGAGTATTATTGGTTATCATCATATTGTTAGGTGTATTCCCAGATGTTGTAACAAATGGAATTTCTAACTTTGTAGGAGGGATATTATGAAACTTTATGATCAAATATTCGATGTTGTAAAGCAGTTTAAAAAATTGTTTTCACCTGGCCCTGTAACTAACGCAGATGTTTCAGGAAGCATTACAGCGGAAATATTTTTAATTGTTTCATTAGTATTATCTGCAATATTGCTAAGACATGTCAATGTTCTTCTTGCAGGTCTTGTTACACTAATATTGGCTGTTGTGCTGATTTCTAATATTCCGCTTATTCCAAAGTTCAAAATCGAACAAGAGGATTCTTTAGAGAAAATGTTGTTTTATGCAGTCATAACACTTGCAATTATCGTTACATTTATGTATTGGGGTGGTAATCTTGTCTAAAACTACAGTTCGTAATTTACTTGCAGCAGTAATGACAGCGATATGCTCTGTAACTTTATTTGATGCAATATTCCATTTGCATGATATGATTGTTCCGGGTGTAAGCAACATTTACAATACGCTTGGAACACAGATAGCTCCAAACATGGTTACTGTAGTCATTTTTGATTTCAGAGCATACGATACATTAGGCGAATCCATTATATTGTTAACTGCTGGTTTAGTCGTATTATTAATATTCGGTAGAGGATTATTGGGGGATAAACAATGAATCAGGGCAGTATGATTTTAAAAATTATATCTTTACCAATTTCAATTATATTGATTTGTTTAGGTATTATGACTGTCCTTGGAGGCCATATCACTCCGGGTGGAGGTTTTCAAGGTGGTGCAATGATTGCTAGTGGAATCGCATTGTCTATCCTTGTTTATGGATTAGGTAATTCTCCATTAGAATTGTCTCATATGTATATTGAAATTTTGGAATCTGTTGGCGCATTAGGATTTGTAATATTCGGATTAATCGGTTTATTTGTAGGCGGATTTTATCTCTACAACTTCGGAACAGATTTATTGAATGTTGTTCCTGCCACAATTCAGAATGTATTCCACTATCCTGATGTTACTAATGCAGGAATCATTCCATACCTCAATATATTTGTAGGATTAAAAGTATTTGTAGGTCTTTCCTCAATTGTTATTGCATTTGAAGGATTTAAGAAATTTGTTGAGGAGGGTGAATAGATGATAAGTCTCGGACCAATCATATTCGGTTTGATATTAGGTTTAATTATCGGATCTCAAATTAAACTTAATAATATCAGTGATTTCAAGTTCACTCTTGGCTCATTTGTGGTAATATTAATCGCAGGAATTATTATGGCATGGCAATTAGGTAACTATCCATTTTACACAGATTTACCTCTTTCAACTGCATTTTTATCTGCATTAATTGGAATTTTTGTAGGCAAACTATTATTTGCACGGAGTAAATAAGGGAGTGTTAATATGTTTTTAACAACTAATACATGTGAAGGAAAAAGAGATTGTATTAAACAGTGCCCTACAAAAGCTATTAAATTCATTAATGGCAAAGCATTTAGCTGCCTGACCTGTGGAATATGTTATAAAAACTGTCCAAACGGAGCAATATTCGAAAACAGCTACGGAGGATATGTAGTCGACAGGGCTAAATGTAATGGATGTGGAATGTGCATGTACAATTGTCCTACTAACAATATCACTATTGAAGATGGAATTGTATATGGAATCTGCTCACGTTGTGGTGTTTGCTCTGAAGTCTGCGAAAATCGTGTAGACGGATGGGAAATGGAAAAATCAAAGCAACTTAATTTAATAAGAGCATTCAACATTTTAAATCCTCCATTGGACAATGTCCCTTCCAAAAAAGAAAGTGAAACCAAACTGGTCACAAGAACTTACTTTGGAACTGACACTGAAAAATGTATTTTATGTGGAAGATGCAGTCAATATTGTCCAACAGGAGCAATTCATGTAAAGATTGACAGGGATGAAGGAATCTGCAGCGAATGTAGATTGTGCAGTGATGTTTGTCCTAACGAATCAATGAATAAACATCAAATTGTCAATAAGTCAACTTGTACGCTCTGTTTGAACTGTATGAAAGCATGTCCTCACAATGCAATTTCTGTAGAGGACTTTGAAATTATTGTTAATAAGATTAATCAAAAACCAACTGGTGAAATCATTTCTTGCCTGAATTGCGGATTATGCGCTGATTTATGTGAAAATGAATCACTTAAAAATGTTGATTCAAAACTCAGATATGATCCATCAGGCGACATAGAAAACAGAACTCATGAAAAAGCTATTGCTGCTTGTCCAATTCACACATTGCGTGAAGACGATGAAATGTTTATCTATGATGAATATGATGATGTGGAACTTACAACCCTTGCGGGATTCTGTGTAAGCTGCGGCAAGTGTTTCCAGGTATGTGACGAGGTTGGAGCCCGTCAATTCATGACTGCCAGTTGGGACGGTAAAGTAACTGAAGATTGTATATCATGTGGAATCTGTACTGAGATATGTCAGGAAGGTGCAATTACATTGCATAGGGGAACAATATCCGTTGACCTGGATAAATGTATTTTATGTGAAAACTGTGCTGTTCACTGTCCGGTTGATGCAATCCCTAAAACTACAATGTATAAAAATGAAATTAAAGATGGATTCAACTTCATTGAACAAAAATTGTGTATGCATTGTGGATTATGTCATAAAACCTGTTCATATGATGCAATCGATGAAATTGATGGTAACTTTGTAGTGAACGAAGAGAAATGTACCTACTGTGGAGCATGTAAAAACGCATGTCCTGCAAGAGCATTTTTATTCGAGAGAAATTTTAAAGATTCAATAGAGGGTATTTAAATGAGGAACATACTTAGAATAGCTTTTGAAGGAGCTTTCACTAACTTTAAAAGAATCTTTTTTGCAGCCGATAGAGTTACAGACATGGAACTTAGAAGGCAAATCTCCACACTTTCAGTTGAAGTCGACGATCGCGTTGACGAAAAGGCCTGTATAGGATGTGGGGGATGCGCAAATGTCTGTCCGACAGGTGCAGTAGAGATGAAAAGTTTGGCAAGTCCTGTTAAAATAACTGACGGATGGACAAAGACTGAAGTACCTGAAATTAATCTTGAAAAATGTGTTGTATGTTACTATTGTCATGATTTCTGTCCGATTTATTCACTTTACGGTGAAAAAGGAACTATACACCCAAGCTGTGTAGGAGACCAGGAAGTGGACGTTAGTGATTTCATTGAACAACCATTTAAAATTTCAGACGATAAACTTAAATTTATTGCACAGTACTTGTCAGATACAACTGTATTAAAGAATAATGAGGAAGGTGATTAGATGGGTCTTAAATCATTTTCAAGAGCAAGAGCAATACATGTCATGTTAGTTTATACTGGTGGATGTAATGGATGCGATATTGAAATTGTAAACTCAATATTATCACCAAGGTTTGATGCTGAACAGTATAATGTGTTTTTAACCTGGAATCCTCGTGAAGCTGATGTATTGGTAGTCACTGGACCGGTTACACATTTAAACAGAAAACCATTAGAAGAAATCTATAAGGCTATTCCTAATCCTAAATTGGTTGTAGCTGCAGGAAGTTGTGCTTTAATGGGTGGAGTATATAAAAACTGTTATGGTGATATTCCATCAGAAGAAATTGAAGGACCAGTTGAAAATATTATTCCGGTGAATGCAAAAATCCCTGGTTGTGCCGTAAGGCCTCAAGATGTCTTGGCGGGAGTTGTATCACTGTTACCTATATTATTGGATGCGGATTAAAGAGGGGATTAAATGGATGCAAAAGTACCAAGAAGTAATATTATAGAAACGGAAATTCCAATGGGTACAGTTCACCCTGCTGCATTGGAACCATATAGGGTAAGATTTTTTGTTGAGGATGAGATAGTCCAGGAAGCTGAAATTACCATTGGTGTAAATCACAGAGGTATAGAAAGAATTATGGAAGGTCTTCCGGTTGAAAAAGCAAATTCACTTACTGAGAAAATTTGTGGAATCTGTTCTAATTCACATATATGGAACTCATGTAGAACTGCTGAAATTGGTTTAGGTATTGAAATTCCAGAGAGGGCTACTTACATTCGTATCATTATGGGAGAACTTGAACGTTTACATTCACACTTCTTATATTTAGCGCATGGTTGTGAAGTACTGTCTCATGAGACATTTTCAATGAGAATATTCTACCTAAGAGAGATAGTAATGGAATTACTTGCAATGATTGGCGGTAACAGAGTGCAATACGGATGTTCTGTTTTAGGTGGAGTAAGACCAAGATGTGATTTGGATGAAGCTAAATTACTGAGACTTAAAGAGGATATGGATAAAGTTGAAGAGGGTCTCACAGGATTTGTTGAAAGGTTTTTAACAGATTCAATTGTCCAATCCAGGATTACTGGTGTCGGAGTACTTCCACAAAAGCAGGCAATTGAATTGGCAGTTACTGGACCAACTCTTAGAGCCACTGGTGTTGCAAGAGATTTGAGAACAACCATGTTTGAATATGATGATTTTGATTATAATGTTATAACTCAACCTGATGGGGATGTAAGATCAAATCTTGTAATGAGAGCTCTTGAATCATTCGAATCAATTAAAATTATCCGTCAAGCTATTGCCAATATTCCTGAAGGCAAAGTTGTTAACAGGGACTGGGAAATGGTTGACACGGATATTATTGAAAGTTATATTGAAGTTCCGAGAGGAACTCTTTATCATTCATATGCACTTGAAGGTGGAAGAGTAAGGCACTGTATCATAAGGACTCCGTCCATGGCAAATATTGGAGCAATGCAATATGCATGTATTGGAGAACAGTTAACAGATGCACAACTTTGTATTGTACAATGTGACCCTTGTTTTACATGTACAGACAGAGCAATTGAAATTATTAGGAGATAGATCATGTTTTCGAATGTTATGGTTAACTCAATTGTTATAGCCGCAATAACTGTAATTGTTTGCTTTATAATTTCAACATTATTGCCAGGTATAGAAAGAAAATATGTGCATGCAAGGATTCAGCAAAGAATCGGGCCGGTTGTCATCGCTCCGGGAATAATGGCTCCAATTAAATTCATGTTTAAGGAAAATGTAAAAGTCGAATCTCCTGTTCCGGGATTATATAAGGTATTGCCGATATTGTGTTTCATTGTTGTTACATGTTTGCTTATTGCTTTAACTCCTCAGGCTTTCGCAATTCCTGCACTTTCAAGTTTAGTTGCGATTGTTGGACTTTTAAAAGTTGAAGAAATATGTTATGTGCTGATGGGAGCATTATCTAAGTCTGTAATGTCTGTCAGAATGCCGTTCCCTGATCAAATTAAAGGTGCGGTTCACAATAATGTAACAAGATCTTTTGTAGAGGATATGAGTTCAAGAAGATCTTTAAGAATGATTACCTATGGGTCATTTCCATTATATTTAGCATTATTTGCACCGATTACTCTATCAAGAAGTATTTTCTTACCAGATATTGTTGCATATCAACAGGCACATGGTCCAATCTTGTTTACAGTATCAGGAGCAATTGCAGCAATTGTATTTTTCATAGGATACATGATTATATTAAATGAATATCCATTTTCAATAATTAAAGCAAAATCTGATGTTATTGAAGGGCCATACATGGAATATGCTGCTAAATACAGAGCTATTGTATATTTAACAAGAGGATTTTTCATGATGGTGCTTGGTGTGTTATTCTCAGTATTATTCCTGGGTATTCCGCCGGTAATTACATCTTGGACCATTTTAGTTAACATTCTTGTTGTCTTAATACTTGTCTTAATGATGGGAATCTTCTCAGCATTCAGCCCTGTATTTACAAACAGACAATTATTGCCAACAATACTTGGAACAACCTTATTGGGAGTATTATCTATTGTAATTGGATTATTAGGGGTGATTTAGATGAAATTTGTTATGAGACCATATCATATGGTAAGTCTTGGAGGATACATTGTCGAATGGGATTTTCCTTACAGAAACTTAATAATTGTAAATAAAACCGCCGAGCCAATTAAAATAGAAATTCCTGTTTTCCATGAAGAATGGATTGCTGAACATCGAGATTTGGGTCTCGAAGTAATTCCTGTAACTAAAGATGATAATTATTTAAGCATGTGGAAACGGGCGCATGCAGAGCTAGATAAAATCAGGCCAAAAAATGAATGATTATACATTAACAATTAAATCTGATGAGAAGAAAGGCGTATTGTATGACATTACTGATGTTATCACCGACCATGGTGCTAATATTAGTTATGTTCATCTTTTCGTTGAAAAAAACAACATGGGTTCTATAAACTTGGAACTGGAACATGTTGCAGATATAGATGAGCTTGTCTCAGATTTAAAAAATATTGAAGAAGTAAAATCAGTTGAGCTTCATGGTTCTCAATTGGATATTTATGGAAAACGTATAATTATCGTTGGTGGCGGAGCACAGGTTTCTCAAGTTGCAATGGGAGCAATAACCGAAGCTGATAGGCATAACATACGTGGAGAACGTATTAGTATTGATACTATTCCGCTGGTTGGTGAAAAATCTCTGGCGGAAGCTATTGAAGCTATTTCAAGATTGCCTCGTGTCAGTGCATTGGTGCTTGCAGGTTCACTTATGGGCGGACAGATTACCGAAGCGGTTAAAAAAGTTAAAAAAGAAAGTAAATTAATAGTGATTTCACTTAACATGCCTGGAAGTGTAACAGATTACGCCGATTTGATTATTACTGATCCAATTCAAGCAGGTGTTCTGGCCGTGATGTCTGTTGCGGATACTGCGGTTTTCGATATTAAAAGGCTTGGAAATAATATTAAATTTTAAAATTCATGTTTATGGACATATAGTGAGTTATTACAACTCTCTGATAGGTAAATAATGATTATTTCAATCATTATTTACTTAATCTTTTCTTATTTTTATTTTGCATTATTTTCACTCTTTGTTATGAATAAGGGCATTCACTAGTCTTTCAAGCAAATGTCAGCATATTCACAATTGCTGCATTTTCTATGATTTTTGCGAACTTGAGGAAGTTTTTTATTATCCATAATTTCTTTAACTTCGCGCATTACATCAAATAATCCTTTTCTAAGATTAACATCCATCACAACTGGACGTCTGTCTCCTATTTTTTCATAATCGACAAATCCCACAAACACTTCTGTTTCAAATTCCTCTTCAAGAAGTATTGCATAGGCTACCAGTTCGATTGCATCCTGGTCCCAAACTCCCTTAATTGGAGGTGTTGAACTTTTAATGGCAACAGGATAGTATTTGCCGTCAATTATCTCAATTTTATCGCACATTCCAATTAGTTCGAGTTGTGTGTCTTTCAATAAGTAGGAATACATTGAATTAGGAAAAAACATGTCCATTATTTCAAATGCATTTTTGTCAAGGATGGACATGGCCTGTTTGATTTTTAAAGCCGTAATTTTAATGTTGAAGTATGCATCATCGATAATTTGGTTGATTTGATTATTGTCAAGGCCTAAATCCATGGAGATGATTGCATCTGCGGTGCTTTTAATGTATGAATCAATATTTTGGGAGAGGATATGTTCTATTTGAGTCATGCCCATATCTTTTTTGATTTTTCGCATATTCTTTTGAATCAAATCCAAAATGTCAATTTTAAGCTTTTTAATCTCAATTGCAAGTTGAAAATCACTGTTTTTATTTAAATCTACATGATTTTGGATGTAAAGTTTCATCGGACAGTACATGTGTGTTTTAATAGAAGAAATGTTTATCATATTATAACCTCTTAAATTCTGTAATATTACTTAGAACTTAATCATATAAAAAATAAGAAGTTATAACCGAAGTAAATTCTTTTAAATAAAATAAAAAAAGTAAATAGCTAATAATTTAGCTATTTAAAGTCAATTTTACACGTCGTAGTAATTCTTATTGAGTGCAGGCATTTTTGCAAAAATGATTGGAACTACTATTAACACTATACTTAATATCAACATGATGGTCTTGCTTACTCCGTTTGCTTCACTCATGGTTGTTAAAATTCCCTGAATCCAAAGACCTAAAATACAAATAGGCAATATGTATTTGATAACGATTTTCCAGGTTTTTCCAACTTTAATATTTGAATGTGCATTTAATGTTTCAATCAAATCATCAAATTTGTAAATCCAACCGAAGATTAAGCATTCAAGAAGGACTGCAAACAGTAATGCGAAGTTATTCAGGAATGCGTCAAATATTCCAAGTATTGTACTTCCGGCACCTGTTGCGAAAATTGTTGAAATACAAAAACCGACTATACAAACAACAGTAGCGGTCTTTTTACGCTCAATAAGGAATTTTTCTGAAATTGAATAGCATACTCCTTCAAGAAGTGCAATAACGGAAGTAATTCCTGCAAACAGAATACATATGAAGAATAATGGTCCAATTATATGGGCTGCAGGACCCATTGTATTAAATACCTGTGGGAAAACTACAAATGCAAGTCCAGTTCCTGAAGTTACAAGTTCATTAAAAGGTATTCCGCTTGTCACGGTCATGAATCCTAAAATTGAGAAGATTCCAATTGAGTTAAACACTTCAAAACCGGAGTTTGAAAATGCCACCATCACTGCATTGTCCACCAATTTTGCACCATCAGGCAGGTAACTTGCATATGTCATTGCAATTGCCATACCTAAACTTAGGGAAAATACGATTTGTCCGAATGCCGCTAACCATACGTTCAGATTACCCAATGCCGACCAGTCCGGTGTGAAAATCTGAGTATATCCAACTGATGCTCCAGGCAATGTTAGTGAGAATGCAACAATAATTACTACAATAATACATAGCAATGGCAAGAGGGTTTTACTTACATTACCGATTCCGTCATTCAGGTCTCTTTTAATAATGAGCCATGCTAAAAACCAAATAACAAATACTGATAGAAGGACTGTTGGCACAATTGTAAATATTCCTGATATGGAATCTGTAGCATGTAAAACATTATTTGTGAAATATAAATCAGGATTTGCTCCCCATGCTTTTGTAAAACTTAAACATATATAAATCAAGTCCCATCCTACAACACAAACATAGTATGTTGTAATTAAAAATACGACTAACAATATGAACCATGCTATAGGTTCTAGTTTTTTATTAACTGAATATAGTATTCTTGCAAGTGATTTTTTAAACTTATATCCTACTGCGTATTCCACTAAAACAAATGAAATTCCTAAAAGAAATAGTGAAACGATGTAGGGAATCATAAAGGATCCTCCACCGTTTGAGTACAGAACATTTGGGAAACGCCAAATGTTTCCGAGACCAACAGCAGAACCGATCATTGCCATCATAAATGCAAGATTACTATTCCATTCTGATTTTTTCTGCTCTGTCATATAATCACACTAATTTTAATATTATTATTTTAGGGGTTTGATGTTTATATATTATTGTGTTATTTTTGCTTAACTCGCGTTATTTTTTGTAAAAAGTTTTGAATAAATCAGATATTTGTTATTTTGTCCAATGAAGATTATTCATTTTTTAAAAATAGTGAAATGTTAATAATTATCAAGTAATTTATTTGATGTTTGTTTAAAAAAATAGGTTTGAGAGTATGAAACTCTCTAAAAAAATATTTGGCATTCCTAGGCAGGGCTTTCCTTAAGCTTCAAATATTCATCAATTGCTTCACGGGTGGTTCCAACGACTATGCGGTAGTGTGAAAATTCACCATTGACAATAACCTTTTCCACTTTGCCCTTAGCTATTACGTGCTCGCCGTCAATAACTTCACCGGCATAGGTGTGTGTAAATGAAACCACTTCAGTCAATGGGAAATCTACTCCGTCCAAGACTTCAACGTTTTCAATTGTATAGAGTGAAGGATTGTCGAATGCTCCGAGTGCACTTACGATATCACATTCGATTTGAGCTATTCCCTGAGGCTCATAAACTGTATCTCCCCAGGTTCCCTCAATTTCATCATAATCTTTGGTGGCTAGAATGTCAAATAATGTTCCGTTTATTGTTCCTCTGTTTGCTTTTCTGTTTTCATACCATCTGAATTCTTCTTTGGTTAAACTTTCGTCAAACATTCTTTTGTCATAAACGAAATCCCAGTAATCGTTGGTGATTCCTTCAACGGTAATGTGTTTGTCGACTTCTTTGATGTAGACTTCTTTTCCACGGTGCTCTTTAAAAGCAGCGATTGCTCTTCTGTGATTGTCAAGACCATATACGACAAAATCAAGGTCGCTGACATCACTTTTTTGAAGGCCAGGCAGTATTGAACCGGAAATTCCAAGATGGTCATATGGAATGTCTGCCATGAAATGGAAAAAGTCAGCAACGTCCATCAATTTTGCAATCAGTTCCGGATTTTTAACTTCTCCTCCTTCATCAAAAGTCTTTTTGAGGCCTAAAAGCCTTTCTTCAGGCTTTATTATTTTTTTAACTTTTTCCAATGGGACTCCCATCATTTCAACATTGGTAACTTCTGAAAAATACAGATAATCAGGATAATTTTCACGTAAATATGAGTATGCTTCTTCGGATCCTACTTTTCTATAACGTTT
>NZ_JBGULU010000079.1:0-11211 GCF_045116495.1 Methanobrevibacter sp.
TAAAACTCTTTTAAAGTACCTAAAAGGTTCTGATAGCTAATGCCCTCATCACAAACAAGACCTTCGACCTGATGGAACTCAGGCAAGTGCTTGTAATCGAAAGTTTCTCTTCTGAATACTCTTCCAACGGAAAACATTTTGATAGGAGGCTCATGTTCAAACAGATGTTTGGTGGATATTCCTGTCGTATGGGTTCTTAATACACTTTGGCGTGCAATATCTTCACTCCAATCATATTGCCAGCCTACAGAGCCTGTGTCAGCTCCTGTTTCATGGGTTTCTGCAGTGAGCTTTACCAAATCCATATCAGGCAAATCACAGGTTAAAGGATTTTTCAAATAGAAAGTGTCCTGCATTTCACGGGCTGCGTGGTCCTGCGGTTGGAAGAGTGAGTCAAAGTTCCAGAATGCGGATTCCACATATTCTCCCTTGTCTTCTGAAAAGCCCATGTTCAAAAAGATTTCCCTTATCTCATCAATGATTACCCTTAATGGATGTTTTTTACCTGCAAAAATAACCGGTGCCTCTGCATTAATATCGTAAGGACGGTATTCAAGGCTTTTCCATTCACCGTCTTTCAAGTGTTCATGGGTTAACTGAGTTGCTTGCTCTTTAATCTCAAAACCGTGTTTAAGTATTTCTTCACCTTTAGGCAATATTATAAAAGAATGTGAGGTTTCTTTTTTAACATTTAAAATATTTTTTCTTCCTGCAAGTTTTTTAACACCATTTACCAAATCATCAGTGAAAAGTTTAACACCATCAGCATTTGCCTTAAGATAATCCAAGGTTTCTTCATCAATATCCATTTTGGATGCAAAATTTTTACCGAAATCAGTAATATTGACTACACCTTTATCAATTTGAGCCCAGTTTTTACGGCGTAACCAACCGATAGCAATGTTTGTTTCCTTTTTGTCAACACCGGTTTCATCAGCCAGATCTTTCATATGAATATGTTCTTTTTTGGCCAGTGCATCCAAAATCCTACGTTCAGGAAGTCCTTTTTCAGCATATTCCCTTCCAGCATCTGTTAAAGAATAGATTTCTTCAACATCCTTGTGCATTTCAATAATGTCTTTTGATGCCAGAGAACCTGCCGCACTCATAACGGATTTAATGTCCATATCGGCATTTTCAGCAATCTCTTCAGGAGTTGCCTCAGGATTAGCTTCAAGTTCTTTTAAAAGTTTCTTTTCATATATATGTAATTCACTAATGGTTTTTTCAATATCCTCACTCATTTAAACACCATAATTTAAGATTAATAATAAAATAATATATGTTTTAAGTGATTTATAAAGATAATGTTAAATTTAAAAAAAAGTAATAAAATTAAAAAAATAATAAGAAATCTAAACAAATTTTGATATTAACCAACAACCATTTCATCATTTATTATTACAAATTATATAAAAAGTAATACTTATATAGTAGCAGAAACTATGTAATACCTGATATTACCCAAAATCATCCGCCATTTTTAAGGAATATTTTTTGATTAATATCTAAAAAATTAATTAAAAGTGAGATAATTGATAGATTACAATATTCAAGAAGCACAGGATATAATTCAAAACTATAATCCTACTTGGTTACAATTTGACAAACATATTTTCAAAAACTGGTTTGAAAGAGGATATACGCATCAATATGTTGCAAAGTGTCTTTTTGAAAAAATTCCACTAGGAATTAACAAAACAACTGAAAA
This sequence comes from Methanobrevibacter sp., assembly GCF_045116495.1. GTDB lineage: Archaea > Methanobacteriota > Methanobacteria > Methanobacteriales > Methanobacteriaceae > Methanocatella. The sequence goes on from NZ_JBGULU010000079.1 coordinate 1,712, forward strand.
CCGTTTTAAATTGATATATCCCCATGAAAAAAATAAGAATATGGATTTATATATCATAATAGAGATAGATGATTATAGAAACATCACAGTTATAACCGCATATGCCTTTGATAAAAGAAGAAGAGAAAGAAATGTGGAGAGATAGAATGGCTAAAGAAAACTCATATGAAGTAGAGTACATGTATGATGAATCAGCAGACATACTCGGATTTAAAGTTACACGGGATTTCACATATCATGAAACAATTGAATTGGATGAAGGATTGCTGCTTGATTTTGATGAAGATAATGTACCCACAGCCCTTGAAATACATGATGCCTCTAAAAGATTAAATGTTCCAAAAAATAATTTAAACGAATTAATCTTTTTTAATATGAAAGTTATTGTCGATGCAAAATCCATCAGCATTAATGCAATTATTGGTGTTTTAATACATAACAAGGAAAATAAACACGAATTGGAATCATTTACCAGCAATCACTATAACATTCCCAATATAGAAACTAATTTAGTTACCATTTAAATCTTAAAAAAAGAAAAATAAGAAATCTAAACGATTTCTTGAAACATTTAATCAAAATTTGATTTCAAATAACTTACAAAAATAGATGCCGCAGTCAAATCAGCAGTAGTTCCTGGATTATATTTATTATTGAATAAATAGTCATCAAATTCTTCAAGTCTTTCGCCAAAATCATCAGCATCTTTTAAGTTAAGCAAATCCCTTGTCATCATTGATATTTTTAAAGCCTCATCTGAACCGTATTTTCTTGAAATCAATGTATCCGGAACCTGAGATAAAATTGTTAGAAATGTTAAAACACAAGCATCAGTTTTAGATTTTTCTTCTTTTAACCTGTGATATGTTGGATAGCCTATTTCAAAAACAGCCGGCATGTCTGAAGTCATTTCACGGGCAAGCATATCCCATGGAGCTGAGATTTTTAACACATCATACATTGTCTGGCCATTTTCTCTAAGTTCATTTTTGGCATTGTCACTGGCCACGTCGTATTCATCCTGATCTCCCATTCCGCCTGCATCTGCAATATTGATTGCATCATACAAATCGCATGCATCATCAACTGATGTGTTTGACATTAACAACTTAACATTTTCTCTTATATCATCAAATGAGTCACTGACAGCCGCTGCAACTGCAATCGGTGTTGTCATCATCACAATTCCCAGGTTGGTATTGTTTTTAATCCATCTGTCTGTTTCAGCTACAGCCTGCAGGATGTATTTACCCAGCTGAGGGTTTTCAACATCAACATCGCTGCATGCTTCACGAATGGTATCTCCAATTACAATACCGCTTATTATGAAGTCTTCAAACTCCATATCATCAAAATCACGGGTTCTGTGGACATTTCCTGGTTTTGGATATCCGCTTACCTCAAGTGCTGAGGCAATCTGCGCCATTTTTGCAATTTCATTTGCATCCATTTTATATCAACTCGTTTAAAAGTAAGTATGGTGCGAAGTTAGTGATAATTAAGTCTGCACCTGCCCTCTTGATTGAAAGCAGGGATTCGAGAATTGCACGCTCGGTTAAAAATCCTTTTTCAATTGCGGCCATTAGCATTGAATATTCTCCGCTCACATTATATGCCACTAACGGCAACATGAACTCATCCCTGACCATGCGAACAACATCCAGGTACGGAAGTGCAGGTTTGACCATCAAAAAGTCACATCCTTCAATAACATCAAGTTCACATTCCCTGATTGCTTCAACCGCATTTGCAGGATCCATCTGATAGGATTTTCTGTCCCCGGCATGTGGTGATGAGCATGCGGCTACCCTGAACGGTTCGTAAAATGCTGATGCATATTTGGCTGAATATGACATAATCATGACATTATAAAAACCGTTTTCATCCAAAGTTTCCCTAATAGCTTTGACTCTTCCATCCATCATGTCTGAAGGTGCTACAATATCCGCACCGGCCTGAGCATGGGACAGGGCTACTTTTGCAATGATTGGTAGAGATTCATCATTCAGTATCTCAATTCCATCATCAGTATCATCGTTTTCAACTATCATTCCACAATGTCCATGAGAAGTATACTGACATAAACAGACATCAGTAATTACAACAAGATTTGTTTCCTTTTTAAGTTTTCTTACAGCCTTTTGAACAATACCTGTTGCTGAGTAATCTGGAGTTGCTATTTCATCTTTTGTCTCTTCTTTTGGAATTCCAAAAACAATTATTGATTTCAATCCTTTAGCTTCTAATTGTTTTGCAAATTCAACACCGGCATCCAGGGAGTATCTGAATTCCCCTGGAAGAGATGAAATCTCTTCTTTTTCCATGTCTTTTAATTCTTCTTTAAAATAAATCGGATAAATTAAGTCTTTTTTATCCAATTTAGTTTCACGCACAATGTCTCTTATTTTCGCATTTTTTCTTAATCTTCTCATTCTTGTAGTTGGAAATTGCATGATTATCACTTGATTAAATATTTTGATTTAAAATTATTTAAAAATTTACTAAATAATAAATATTTAAAAAATAAATATTGTATCAATATACTAAAAAGAGGCTTAAAATGTCAAATTCAATTGGAGAAAAATTTCGCATAACAAGTTTTGGAGCAAGCCACGGAAAAGCCGTTGGAGCTATTGTTGATGGATGTCCTGCAAACCTAGAATTAAGTGCTGAAGACATTCAAAAAGAACTGGATAAAAGAAAACCTGGAACCAGCAGTGTTACAACTCCAAGAAAAGAAGCAGATGAAGTTCAAATCCTTTCAGGAATCTTTGAAGGAAAAACTGATGGAACACCTATTGCAGGAGTCATTTATAATAAAAATCAGCATTCAAAAGATTATTCCATGTTTAAAAATACTCCACGCCCATCCCACGGAGACTTCGGATGGATGATGAAATACGGAAACTATGACTATAACGGAGGAGGCCGTGGCAGCGGTAGAGTAACTATCGGCCATGTAATTGGTGGTGCAATAGCTAAAAAACTCTTAAAAACTGAAAATATTGAAATTATTTCCCATGTAGTTCAGATTGGAGATGTTAAAGCAGAGCCTCAAGACTTCAATTTAATTAAAGAAAATATTGAAAAAAATCCAGTCCGATGTGCTGATTTAGAAGCGGCAAAGGAAATGGAAGAACTGATTTTAAATAAAAAACAGGAAGGAGATTCTGTAGGTGGAATTGTAGAAACAATTGCTGTTGGAGTGCCACAAGGTCTTGGAGAACCTGTCTTTGAAAGGCTTGATGGGGATCTTGCAAGAATCCTAATGAATATCGGAGCGGTAAAAGGAGTTGAAATTGGCCTTGGATTTGATGTTGCAAACCATACCGGCTCTGAGATAAACGACGAATACCAAATCGAAAACGGCAATGTGACCACCAAAACAAATAACTCAGGCGGAATCATTGGCGGAATGAGCAATGGGATGCCAATCATTTCAAGAATTGCAGTTAAACCTACTCCATCGATTTCCAAATGTCAAGATTCAATCAATTTAGAAACAATGGAAAATAAAAAAATAGAAATTAAAGGAAGACATGATCCATGCATCTGCCCTAGAGTGACAGTTGTAGCCGAATCAAGTACTGCAATTGTTCTTGCAGACCATATGATTCGTTCAGGATTCATTCATCCTACAAATTTGAAACATTAACGTTTTTTCATGAATGAAACTTCATCAAACTCGTTATGCTTAAATGCCAATTGATAGGAGTTTTTTCTCTCATTATTGAACATTTTATGATTTGTGCTGTGACTTGGTGAGTCAACATCCTTTAGAGAAATTAATCTGAATCTCTTAGGATTGTTGTAATTCACATTAAAAGACAAACCATCAAAAGCAGCAATTGTCTTAACCCCAGTTTGTTTTGAAATCTTTTTGGCTTCAGTAACCGGATTGTTTGAAATCATTTTAAGACCCAAATGTGTCATTACTGCTACTTTCGGTTTAACTTCATTAATCAAATCAATGAAATTTCGAGAACACATGTGGCCATTGATTGTCCTGTTGCCTGGTCTTAAGACACTGGCTATTAATATGTCTGCACCCTTATGCTCTTTTGCCAGACCATCAAAATAACCTGTATCTGAAGTGTATGAAACTTTAAATCCCTTGTAATCTATTTGAAAACCACAGCCAGTAGGATCACCATGCTCTGTTTTAGTTCCCTTTATTTTTATATTATTCAATCTGCTTTCTTTTCCAGGCTCTAAAATGAGCTTATCTGATTGTGACTGATGGTATGATGAGATACATGGACCCCAACTTTCATAACCCTTTAAAACACTTTCACTACCAACAATAGTTCCAAAACGGCGAGTCATACCTCTTGTCATGGATTCTATGAGGATTTCAGCATCATTATAATGATCAGTGTGTGCATGAGTTACAAAAACTCCACTTAAATTGCGGGGATCAAAACCGAATTGATAAGTTCTAACCAATGCTCCTGGACCAGGGTCTATGTGATAATTTTTTCCACCCAAATTATCAATCCTGAATCCTCCGGTCATTCTTCGCTGTGAAATGGCAGAAAATCTTCCGCCACCACTACCTAAAAATGTCAGCTTCATTTAAACCCCAACTTATAAAGAACACAATATTATATCACAAGTGAGAGGTGACTTATTCTTTTTAAGGCATAAATTTTCATCTTCAATGACAACCTTATCCCCTATCTTTACATCAGTTGATTCTGTAAACATCAATACGTTTTGACCAGGGCCAGCCAGCTGTTTCCAATTTCCATCCATAGCTTGTGTTTTATCGTTTAATTGAACGTATAACATATTTCCATCAATAGAAACAACTTTACCAACATCACCTTTGTCAATAATCTTGTTTGCCATGTCAATTGCAATACTTTGTTGAACTAATTTCTCTGTTAAATCTTGTCTAAATTTAACCAATACCTTAATATCATTGTCAATAGTGAGATTCAGATGTTGTTGAGCTTGTGAGGGATTGAATTTAGGTTGTTGAATTAAAGTATCAAATTTATCACCGACAGTTGGTGTTTTGGAGGCAACTTCTGCTAAAATCTGTTCAAATACTTCGCCCATATATTTCAAGCTCTGGGAAGCTTTCCATTGCTTTTGTATGAGTGCCTGAGCTAATTTTTTAGCATAGTTGTTTCCGAATATGATTACTCCTTTTTCACCTGCCTTACGGGATTTCTGTTCGGAACCTAACAATTCAACTATCTGATAACCATTTGTTGTTCCGTAAATTCTTCTACGCTTGGTTTCAAAGGTTCCTTTGGTACTTACTTCTCCTCTTACAGTATTTCCAACTATTTTCAGTTTGTTTGCATCATCGGAAATCTTTATAGAAATACCTAATTCGCCTGCACGTTTTGAAAACTCTTCATCACTACTGATAATACCTTCATATAATTCTTTTTCTAATTGCGCTAAATTTTGTTTATCACCAAAATATCCTATCTTTCTTTTATCTCCAGTCATTACACATCCTTTCTTTCCAATGTAAGCAATAATTAAGCTCATAATATCCCCTAAATAAGATATTTTAAATTGCTAAAATATCAATAATTTATTAATTAAATATATTTATATTTATCATGTTTTAAATAGTTTAAGAAAAATAATTTTTTAAAAAAATTTCTTTTTTATATAAATAAGAATTAAACTTTTTTAAATTATACAAAAAAGAATTAACAAGTATTGAAATTATATAATAAGAAATTAGAGTGATGTTTAAACAATATATTTAAATATTTAATATAACATATATTATATCATTAGTAATTGTTAATTATTTATCATTATAAATGGATGATAATTCTAATACAATTATAAATCTAATAAGGAGAAAAACTTATGATAGATCTCAATAAAATGTTTAAACCTGAATCTGTGGCTGTTATTGGTGCTTCCAATACCCCTGGAAAAGTAGGATACATTATTGTTGACAACCTCATCAACGATGGGTTTGAAGGCGAAATCTATCCTGTAAATCCGAAAGGTGGAGAGATTTTAGGAAAACAAGCATACCCAAATATTAAAGACGTACCTGGAAAAGTAGATTTGGCAATAATTACAATTCCATCAGTATTCGTAAACACCGCAGTTAAAGAATGTGGTGAAGTCGGCGTTGAAAACATGGTAGTTATTACTGCCGGTTTTAAAGAAATTGGTGGAGAAGGAGCTAAGTTAGAAGCTGAATTGACCGCTCTTGGTGAAGAATATGGTATAAACATTATTGGACCAAACAGTTTAGGAATAACTGACTCACACACTCCATTAAACGGATCATTTTCACAAATGATGCCTCCAACAGGAAACATGGCATTCATTTCACAAAGTGGAGCTATGATGGTAGCTATCATCGATTGGAGCGTAACTTCAGGAATCGGATTCAGTAAAGTAATAAGTTTAGGAAACAAAGCTGGAGTAAGCGAAATTGAATTACTACAATACCTGGCAGAAGATGATGAAACAAATGTAATCATCTGTTATCTTGAATCAATTTCCGATGATGAAGACTTCGTAAGAACAATGAGGGAAACAGCACGTAAAAAACCTATCATTGTACTTAAATCAGGATCATCCTCAGCAGGTGCTGAAGCTGCATCATCACACACAGGAGCACTTGCAGGAAGTGACCTTGCATTTGATACCGCATTTAGACAATCCGGAATCATGCGTGTAGAAACCATGGCAGAATTATTCGACTTAGGTCTGGCATTCTCCAAAGCACCTCTCCCAAGAGGCGACAATGTGGCAATCATTACCAATGCAGGTGGTGGAGGAGTTCTTACCGTTGACGCAATGGAAAAAGCAGGACTTCAACTTGTACAGTTTGACGAAGAAACCACTGCAAGATTAAAAGAATGCGTAACCGAAGAAGGTAGTGCTAAAAACCCAATCGATGTACTGGGTGATGCACCTGTAAGCAGATACAAAGAATCATTAGAAATCGTCTTAAGCCAAGATGAAGTTGACAGTTTAATCATTATGGTTTGTCCAACCGCATCAGCAGACCCTGACGGAATTGCAAATGCTATTTTAGAAGAAAGAAAAGAATTCGACAAACCTATTATTGTTGTTAACATGGGTGGACCATCCTTTGAAGCTGCAAATGAAGCTTTAAGAGACAATGGAGTGCCAACCTATGTATTCCCAGAAACTGCAGTAACCGCACTTGAAGCAATGACAAGATATGCAAGATTAGAAAGCAGAGAATATGATGATGTCATTGAAAAAATCGATGATGTGGATAAAGATGCAGTACAGGCAATATTTGATAAAGTAAAAGCTGACGGCAGAGACACATTACTCGGTAGTGAAGCATATGCGGTAGCTGAAGCCTATGGAATTTCAGCAGCACCAATCAAATTATCAACCAGTGCTGATGAAGCAGCAAGTCTTGCTGAAGAAATGGAATTCCCAGTTGTTCTCAAAATCGCATCAGATAAAATTTTACACAAATCAGACATCGGTGGTGTAAAAGTAGGAATCAGCAGTGCTGAAGAAGCAAAAGCAACATTTGATGAAATCATTGCAAATGCCAAAGCAGCACATCCAGATATTGTTCCTGACGGTGTGGAAGTCCAAAAAATGATGGATTCCGGAGAAGAAGTCATTGTTGGAATGATTAGAGACAAACAATTCGGCCCAATGATTGCATTCGGTATGGGTGGAATCTATGTAAACCTCATCGAAGATGTTTCATTCAACCTTGCAAAAGGAATGAGCTCTCAAGAAATTGAAGAACAAATTGAATCAACCAAAGTATCCAAATTACTTGCAGGATACAGAGGTGAAGCACCTTGCGATGTAGAGGAAGTTAAAGAAGCTATTAAAAGAGTAGCTAGATTAACATTAGACTTCCCAGAAATATCCGAGCTTGACATTAACCCTATCTTCGTTTACGAAGAAGGATCAAGTGCACTCGATATTAAAATTAAATTATAATTTCTCATCTGAGAAATTACTCTCTTTTTTTATTTTTAAGAATTCTCACGTGATAAATATGAATGGTGAGCCTGATTTTGAACTATATACCATTTCTCTAATAAGACTCAATACCGCCTTTGAAAAACTTGAGTCCGATAAAAAAGAAGCATTGGAAATGATTAAAAAAAGCAGTGATGATTTTGAAGATCTCTACAAGGACATCCTAAATGACTTGGAAAAAGACGAAATACTTATTGGGGATTATTACTCATTTTTTGAAAACGGAAAAACAGTATTTCCAATGTATATTGAAGCATTAACCGAACTGGATGTAAATGATGAAAGTGTTGACAGCTTGATTAATTCATTTTCTAATTTAAATAAGATTGCACAGGCGTTTGATAGAAATTAGTCTAAAAAAAGAAAAAAATAAAAGCATAGTTAAACTATGCTTCCCAGTATAAGTCTTTTTGGTCTACTGTTTTGTTTAAAATACCGATATCCACTTCAAGTTTTTGGAATGCGTCTACATCCGCTTTGAAACTATTATCAATTCCTGAAATGAATGGGAAACTTTCTAATGATTTAGCTTCTAAATCAGGATTGGATACTATATCTTTAGGTAATAATTTAACTACTTCGCTAGCATTACCATTTTTAACATTATCATTGATGAATTTAGTTGCATTTTCATGAATTGCAATAATGTCTTTTACAGTATCGTTATGGTTTTTGATAAAGTCATCGGATGCGACAACAACACAACATGGGTGGTTTGGTAACATACCTGATGAATTTTCCAGAACAATGTTTCCACTATCATTAGCTGCAATGGATACATAAGGTTGGAAAGTGATAATTCCATCAATTTGTTTTGTTTTTAAAGCATCATTCATTGAAGGCACTTTCATTGCTGAAACGTTTAAGTCATCAGTTGATAAGTTATTTTGTTTCAAGTAGTATGAAAGCAATACATATTGAATTGAAGCTTCACCAGGAGTTGCAATGGATTTGCCTTTTAAATCAGCTGCAGAAGTAATTCCGGATTCATCAGTTACAACAATTCCACTACCTTCAGTTTGAGCGGATGAAACAACTTTTACAGGAACACCTTTTGCAACAGATGATAAAACTGGTGCGATTCCTACATATCCAACATCGACTTCACCACTAGCCATAGCGGTCATTAAATCTCCACCGTTGTTGAATTGTACAAGTTCAGTAGTAATGTTTTTTTCAGCATATTTACCCTGAGCGTCAGCAACGAATAATGCTGCATCATGGTCAGATGGCAAATATCCTATTTTTACAGTGTCGTCTCCTCCCCCTAAAAAGTCAAAGAGACCTGCACTGGCTGAACCCATTACTAAAAATGCAGCAAGTGCTAACACTAAAACAAAAGTTATCTTTTTATTCATTTTATATTCACCGTTAATTAATTTAAATTAATTACAATTATTAATATTAGAAATATACTATAAATACATTACATAATAATTAACAATTGTTATATTTTGAATCCCTGTTATAAGCTATTCTAATAAACATATTTAAAGTTATCTAAAAATATTTCAATCATC
>NZ_JBGULU010000080.1:0-13562 GCF_045116495.1 Methanobrevibacter sp.
TTAAAATATAAAATTAGAAACAGGCCTGACGGGAATTGAACCCGCGGCCGCTTGGTTAAAAGCCAAGCGCTCTGCCAGACTGAGCTACAGGCCTATGAGACATACATACTATTTATAACTTGAAGCGCCCTGGCCGGGATTTGAACCCGAGTCGCGGGCTCGACAGGCCCACATGATAGCCCCTACACCACCAGGGCAACTCACAACAAATAGTATCATGTAAAATAATACACTATCAAATACTATAATCTTCATCATATATAAATGTTTTGGAAAAATCGAATTTTTAACCAAAATTACATATGATTTCAGATAAATAGTTTGAAATCCCGCCTGCCGGACTTGAACCAGCAACATTTGGATCTACAGTCCAACGCTCTGCCAAATTGAGCTAAGGCGGGGCAAGATGGGTCCGCCCGGATTTGAACCGGAGTCTCAGGCTCCCAAAGCCCAAAGGATCGACCAAGCTACCCTACGGACCCACATACATATTGCATGCAGATAACATACTGATAATAATATAATTTTAATCCTATATAAAGGTTACTATAATTATACTAATATCATTAAAAATACAAATTTTTAATATAAATTAAAAGCCCCGGACGGGAATTGAACCCGCGACCACGAGATTACAAGTCTCGCGCTCTACCAGACTGAGCCACCGAGGCACTATTAAAAATTTGTAGAACACTATAAATTATATTATTAGTCCTTTAAATACTTTACGATAAAACCGAATATTCTTATAAAAATTTAAATATTAAATAATTTATAATTAATAATCATGATAAATAATGAATCTGAAATTCCGGAAAAAGTTGAAGAAACTTTAAAAAATATCCGTGAAAAAAATCCGTTAACTCATTGTATAACCAATAGAGTTACAATTAATGACTGTGCGAACGCTTCTCTTGCAATTGGAGGATCACCTCTAATGGCAGAAGACGTTGACGAATTAGAGGAAATCGTAACAATAGCAGATGCGCTGGTAATAAACATAGGAACATTGACCAAAACACAAATTGAATCAATGAAATTAGCTGCTAAAACCGCAACAAACACCAATACTCCAATTATTTTGGATCCTGTTGGAGTAGGTGTAAGCAAACTTAGAAATGACACAACCCTTTATTTAATTGAAAATAATGATATCGCAACAATTCGTGGAAACATCAGTGAAATAAAAGCAATAGCTAAATTAACAGGATTAATTGATGAAAACAACACTGCAAAAGGAGTTGATGTTAACATTGACGATATAATCACACAAGAAAATCTAGCTGCAAATGGAGAAATCATAAAAGAACTTGCGGCCAAATTAGACACAACTATCCTAGCAAGCGGACCAATCGACATCCTAAGCGATGGTGAAACAACAATCGCTATTGACAATGGAGACGAGATGATGCCTTTAATTACAGGAAGTGGATGCATGTTATCCACAATTGTCGGAAGTTGCGTTGGCGGATCTGCACCTCTGGAAGGTTCTTTAGTTGCAATACTGGCAATGAATATAGCAGGTGAAAAAGCAAGAGCAAAAGTTGATGCAAACGATGAAGGAACAGGCTCATTCAGGGCATACCTAATCGATTATTTATACAAAACAAATGCCGAAAGCCTAATCAATGAATCAAACATCCAGATATTATGAATGAAATAGACCTGTCCCTATATCTTGTTACTGACAACAGTGAAGATGTAGGGAAATTTTTAAATACAATCGAAGAAGCGATAAAAGGCGGAACTACTGTTGTTCAACTAAGAGAAAAAACGGCAGACACTCTTGATTTCTACAATCTTGCATTAAAAGTAAAGGAAATAACTACAAAATACAATGTTCCCCTGATTATCAATGATAGGGTAGACGTTGCACTGGCTATCGATGCCGATGGAGTGCATGTAGGACAATCCGATATGCCCTGTGATGTAACAAGACGACTCATAGGAGAAGATAAAATACTGGGAGTATCAGCATCTACAGTCGATGAAGCTAAAAAAGCACAAAAAGATGGTGCGGACTATATCGGAACAGGAGCAGTATTTCCAACTGCAACTAAAAAAGATGCCGAAAAAGTTACAAAACGGGAACTGAAGGAAATTGTAGATTCAATTGACATTCCAGTTGTAGCAATCGGAGGAATTACACTAGAAAATGCCCATGAATTAACTGACACTGGAATTAAGGGATTTTCTGTAGTAAGTGCAATAATGAGTTCCGAAAATCCAAAAAAATCATCTGAAGAGCTATTAAAGATATTTAATAGCTAAATATTATTTTTTTTAAAAAAAAAAGAGAAAGTAAAAAAGATTATTTTTTACTGTTTTTAAGTGCTTCTACAGCAGCAAGCTTCTTACCTGCAAGCATACTTATGCAAGCACCTCCACCACTGCTCAAATGACTCATTTGATCTTCCAGACCAAGACCTGCAGTAGCAGCTGCAATATGACCTCCACCAATTAATGAAAAACCATTGGAAGTAGCCATTGCATTGATTAAATCCTCGGTACCCATTGCAAATTTAGGATCTTCAAATACTCCGGCAGGACCATTTGCAAATATATATTTAGCTTCCCTGATTTCTTTTGCATAAAATGCAATAGTTTTGACACCAATATCAAAAATAGCTTCATTAGGGATTTTATCATTGTCAATATCAACCCTTTCACCATCAATTTCACAAGCAACATCAAGAGGATATTTGACTTTGTCACCAAACCTTTCAATTAAATCTTTGGCTTTAACAACCATATCTTCATATCCTCTGCCGGCTATGAAATCCTTGTTGACCTGACCGATATCAACACCTGCAGCCCATAAAACAATATTTCCAACAATACCTGTTGTCAAAATGGAATCTGCAGTTCCATTGCTTAATACGTTTTCCATCACTTCAATTGAGTCTTCAGGTTTCATTCCACCAAGCAGAAATACACATGGATGTTCTACATTATCCAATGCGCTTTGAATGATTGTCAATTCATCTTCCATTACACGACCTGCAGCAGAAGGAGTGTTTACAGTGAATCCGACAAGGGATGCTTGAGACCTGTGAGCCGCTGCAAATGCATCATTTACAAAATAATCAATCAATGGGGATAACTGTCTAACAAGTATAGTTTTGGATTGCTCAAGTGGAGTTCTTGAAAGGGTTTCTTCTGAAAAGAAACGTGCATTTTCAAGCAATAAAATATCATGTGGTTTAAGATTACGGATAGCTTCCTTAGCAGAGCTTGAAAAAAGAGAATCTACATATTTTACTCTTAAGTTTAAAATGTCAGACAATGCATCTGCATGTTGAGAGAGAGTTGTGAAGTCTTTTTTACCCGGACGGCTTTGATGTGCAAGAATTACAACTTTAGCCCCTTTATTGGACAATTCCTTAATGGTTCTTGCATGCAATTTCAATCTTGTATCATCCAAAATAATTCCGGAACTCGGATCAACCGGCGCATTGATATCTACCCTGACAAGTACAGTTTTATTTTCAATATCAAAATCATCAATAGTATTAAATTCAGCCATTTTCCTCACTCTTGAGATTATAATTTGCTTACTAAATCAAGCAAAGCCTCTTTTGGACTTTCCGCTTTTATGATTCCTGATGCAAGCAATACTCCATCAGCACCTAAATCCATTGCTGCTTTCATGTCATCACCAGTAGTGATTCCTGCACCGCACAATACTTTAACCTTCTTATTAATTGCTTTTACTTGCTTAACTGTGTCTTCCACAACTTCAGGCTGTGCCTGAGATACTGGAATTCCGGTACCTATCAATTCAGGAGGTTCAACAGCCACTGCAGTAGGAGCAAGAGTGGCAACAGCTTTTGAAGTTTCTATATTGTTTGTGCATACGCAAGATTCAATGTCGTTGTTTTTGCATAATTTTACGACTTCATCAATGTCAGCCAATTTCATTCTTTGTTCTGAATGATTAATTAATGAACCGCTAATTCCGGCTTCAATTAATGTATCAATTAAATTAGAACCAGTGTGGCCTCCAGGAGATATTGCATCAATGTGCTGAGCAAAAATAGGAATTGAAGCTTCTTGATTTATTCTATAGATGTCTGCTGCCTGAGGAGCTGCAACCATGGTAATTCCAGATTCACTGGCAGCACTTTCCAAATCATGCGCAAGTTCTAAAGCTTTCATACCGCTTGATTCTAAATAGGTTTTATAATTCAATATCACTATTGGTGTATCCATAATAATCCCACAATTCATTTATTATTATAATATTTGGAAACCATTATTAAATAAATTTATGATTATTTATTCTTTTTTCGGCAAGTTCAATGTATTTTTCATTGATGTCATACCCTATGTAATTTCTATTGTTTTGAATCGCTGCGATGCAAGTTGTTCCACTTCCGCAAAATGGGTCTAAAACGATATCATTTTCATAGCTGTACAAATTGATAAGCCTGTGAGGAAGCTCAAGGGGAAATGGGGCAGGGTGCCCTATTTTTTTAGCATTTACGGCAGGAAATGTCCAAATGCTTTTTGTCCACTGGATAAACTCGTCCCTTTCTATCGTATCCCTCTTCTCCTGAGCCTTGTTTTTAGAATATGATTCCTTGGAAAATACAAGAATATATTCATGATAATCCCTCAATACCGGATTTGAAGCGGACATCCAGCTTCCCCAGGCACATGATCCTCCTGCACTTGTTGATTTATCCCAGATTATTTCACCGCGCATTAGAAATCCCAAATCCAGCATTATCTCAATGACCATTGCATGCAGAGGAATATATGGTTTTCTTCCAATATTTGCAATGTTAATGCAAGCCCTTCCTCCGGTGACCAGCTTCTTATAGGTTTGGCCAAAAACCGTTGTCAGCAATTCTAAATACTCGTCCAACGTCAAATCGTCATCATATTCCTTTCCGACATTGTAGGGAGGGGATGTAATCATCAGATGTATGCTGTTGTCTGGAACTTCATCCATGTTTTCGCTGGATTTGCAGTACAGTTTATTCAAATCATTTTCTGGAATTTCCACCTGTTTGTATTCTATATTTTTTGGAACCTTGAACTCCTCGAACAATTTTGAACTATAAAACTTCTTTGAGCTGTGAGACTCTCTTAAAACCGAACCGAATGAAGATGTTTGAGTTTTTCTAACCACATTAAGACCTCTTTAGGAGATTTAAAAATTTCAATCCCTTGTTTTCATAAGTTTCTTGCCTGTTTGCTATTTCAATCAATTTTCCTAAAGTTTTTGGACTTTCCATTCCTGAAAAGAAATTCAAGTCCTGATTGAATAACTGATTCAGATGTATTTTCAGCTCAGAGGTGTTGTCGAATCTGTAAAATCCCTTTTTTGGAGTGGATTTTCTGGTGTTTCCATGATTGAGCGGAAACGGGTTTAAAGACCAGAATCCCTGAATCAGTCCCGCATGTTTAAGATAATCCGCCTTTTTGGAAAAACCGTTTGACAAAGGAGCATTTCCCACTACAATAATTGGAATTTTTGTGGATTCGAAATTGGAAACCCTGATGTCAATGCACTTGCCTATAGCCTTTAAAATTGAATCCGAACGTGTGAAACTTGGCTTTCCCTGATGAGTCCTGAAATCGCCCACTTCCTTTATGCTTCCGAACTCCGGGTCATACTGCCAGTTCCACACCAGAGACATTTTAACTTCACATATTAGTTTGACTTCTGAAGCTTTTAAAATTTTTTTATCCTCGGTTGCAATTACAATGTCTGCGGGAGATTTTGATGTGATTCCAACGGATGGAATTCTTGCCTGCTGAACGGTATAGAGGTTTTCATCTTCAATCAATGATTTGAACAGGTCACTTACCCATTTCTCTGTAAAGTTTCCAATCAATGAATTTCTAGATTGAAGAGTGGTTTTTCTGCCTTTGTATCTCTTTGGCCAGTATGCCAGATATTTTCCATCATCTGTCCTGTAAAAGAGCTGCTCGGGTGAAGCAAAACTTTTGGAATTAATGAAAAATAATTTTTCTTGATGTTTATTCCATAATCTCATAATAATACGTATTATAATTAAACATATAAATAGATTTAATAAGTAAAAATAAATATTGTTCATAAATTGTAATTTTTAAGTCACCTTGTAAAAATGTATATACTATCAGAATTAAAAATAAGTTTGATTTTATGTCATTTAATAAAAACCAAATTGAAAAACTAGAAAAAAGCGGATATAGATTCGTGGGAACACATGGCCATGCAGCCGTTAAAGTCTGTCATTGGACCAGACAAAGTATTGTGGACAAAGGAGTCTGTTATAAAGAAAAATTCTATGGAATCGAATCCCACAGATGCCTTCAGATGTCTCCTGCAGTTCCAAATTGCCAGCAGGAATGTGAATTCTGCTGGAGGGATTTGACATACACACAAACCACATGGGAAGACGAAGAATATGACGATCCCAAAACTATAATCGACGAAGCTATTGAAGCCCAATCCAATCTATTATGCGGATTTTTTGGAAATGACAAAGCAAACAGAAAAAAATTGGAAGAAATAAAAAATCCAACCAATGCCGCAATTTCACTTGCAGGCGAACCCACCCTTTATCCTAAAATTGATGAATTAATAGGCGAATTCAACAGCCGTGATTTTACAACTTTTGTTGTCAGCAACGGCCAGTGTGTCGACAGATTACGCAACCTGGAAAACGATCCCTACCAACTATATCTTTCCTTGGATGCACCTTCAAGGAAAATATTCAATGATGTTTGTCGACCTAGAATAAATGATGCCTGGAGCAATCTAAACGAATCACTTGAAACACTAGCCAGTTTTAACTCACGTACATGTATAAGAAATACTTGCGTTCGTGGAAAAAATATGGAACAGCCAGAAGAATATGCTAAATTAATAAAAAAAGCAGACCCCGATTATGTGGAAATCAAAGCATATATGTGTGTTGGCTCATCACGTGAACGTCTTACCTTAGACAATATGCCAACATTTGACGAAGTTACAGAATTTGCAAAAAAAATAGGAAAAGAGTGTGGAAAAGAAATAGTAAATGAATCTGAAGTCAGTCGTGTTGTTTTGCTCGAATAGCAATTTTCCTACCAAGCTCAAATGCACTTTCTAAATCTTTTGGAAATTGATTTTTTCTAATTTCCTTTCTCTCTTTTTCATCGAAAGCATCACTAACATATTTAGAATAATTTTTGAATTGATATGTTTCATAAACGTAGAGATGCTCAGGTTTTGAAAATACTCCCCCTAAGTCCATTTCAAAACGGTCATGCAAATCATGGTATCCGATTTGATATGAAATCTCTTCGGAAGCATTCATAGTGTAGATGTAAGCCAAGGGCATCCTTTTGTGTTCAACAACTTCAGTTTTACTGTAGGCGACAAATGGAAAGACAAAACGCTCCAAAAAGCATCTCATATTTCCTGTAACATCACTCAGGTAAATTGGTGAACCTAAAATGATACCGTCAGCCTGAACGATTTCATCTAGAATAGGTTTTAAATCGTCATTTTGAACGCATCTGCCATAATGTTTCCCATTGATTCTTTTGCATGCAAAGCAACTCTTGCAACCGTGGAACGGGAAGTCATATAAGTTAATCCTTTCAACATGAGCATCCGGAAAGACATCCAAAACACCTTCCAACGCCTTATCCAAAAGTTGTGCGGTATTGCATTTTGGTCTTGGGGAACCATTAATGGCAAAAAATTTCATTTATTTACCTTCCGCTTTCAATTCTTCACAAAGTTCAACAGCCTTTTTAGCAGCTTTTTCCATTGAAGTTTCATACGGAATTCCGGCTTCCTCTAAAATCCTTTGACCTTCTTCCTCATTAGTACCAGTTAATCTGATTACAATGTGAACTTCACGATTAGCATTTTCCAAAGCCTTGATTACACCACGTGCAACATCATCCGCTTTGGTAATACCTCCTAAAACATTTAAAAATACTACTTTAACCGGATCATAGTTCAATACAATGCTTAATGCCTGATTGATGATATGTTCTGAAGCACCACCACCAATATCCAAGAAAGTAGCTGGTTCTCCACCATTAAGCTTAATCATATCCATAGCAGTTAATGTTAATCCTGCACCATTACCAATAACGGCAATATCACCATCTAATTGAACAAAGTCCACAGCTTTCTTTTTATAGTGAAGTCTGTCAACAAGATCCTGATGTCTGTATAGTGAATCGTTTTCAACAACCAATTTTGCATCAGCCGCAACTATACCGTTTGGAGTTAATACCAATGGGTTTATCTCAGCGGTATCCGCATCATATTTTTCAAATACCCTGTACAGTTTCCAAATGATGTCTCCTATTGGTGAAATCAATTCGGATGAAACACCCATCTTACGTGCAATTTCACGTGCTTCATAAGGTAAGAATTCAAGCAAAGGATTTGGATAATATTTGATGATTTTTTCAGGGTTTGTTTTAGCAAGGTTTTCAATTTCAACCCCGCCTTCCTTACTTGCAAGAATTACCGGTCTTCTGGCACCTCTGTCAACAGATACAGTTACGAAAAATTCATTTAAAATTTCAGCTTTTTCTTCAATCAAAAGGTGTTTTACTTTTTCACCTTTAATTTCCATACCTAAAATTTCTTCGGCAACCTTAAGTGCTTCACCAGGATTATCTGCAAATTTTACACCCCCGGCTTTACCTCTTCCACCGGTTAAAACCTGTGCCTTGACAACAACAGGAACACCCATCTCTGAAGATATGGCCATTGCTTCTTCAGGATAGTTTGCAACATGTCCTTCCAAAATTGGAATGCCTTCATTATTAAAAATTGTTTTTGCTGCGTTTTCAAAAAATCTCATTTTAACACCTAATCCGCTAAAGCATATCCAGCTTCAAAAGCCTTAATGTTCTTTTCTTCTGTTCCTTTAGGAACACTAGCTTCAATAGCTTTCATTGCAGCTTCCTTGGATATTACTCCAGTAATTTTTGTGATTGCTCCAACCATAACAATATTTGCTACGATTTTAAGACCGATTTCATCGATAGCAGTTTTTGTTGCAGGAGCTTCATAAACATTAATATTATGTTCATCTATAAATTCTCTAACATCTTCAACATCAGTTGTTGTAGGATCAACAATTAATGTACCATTATCCTTTAAATCCACAATATATTTGATTAATGCTTCATTAGACATTGCAATAAAAATATCAGGACTTAAAACTTTCGGATAATCAACTTCTGTGTCACTAATAACAACTTCACATTTGGAAGCTCCACCACGAGCTTCCGGACCGTAAGATTGGGTTTGAACAGCTTCTTTACCGTCAAAAAGACATGCAGATTTACCTAAAATAATACCTGCAAGAATTACTCCTTGACCTCCAAATCCACCGATTCTAATTTCAGTTCTCATATTATCCACCTATAACTCTGTTTCATATGCAGAATTGATAACAGTTTTTTTACCTGATTTTTCCACACTGATTTTATCAATATTTTCTGTGAATTCATCTTTTCTTGTATTTGCAAATTCGCCAACTACAATTTTACCTTCCAGCTCTCTTGCGGTCATCCTATCTGCAGCAGATTTGAATACAGTGTTTGCTTTCATTACTGCAGCCATAGCTGTAGGAGTTCTGAGTTTGTTTTTACGACCGAAGTAAGTTGGACATTGGGTTGCGACTTCAATAAATGAAAATCCGGGATTTTCCAATCCTTCCTTAATTGCAAGAACCAAGTTTTCAATTTGAACAGTAGTCCATCTTGCAGAATAAGTAGCTCCAGCAGCTGCCACAAGTTCAGCCAAATTAAATGGAGTATCCTGATTACCGTATGGTGCAGTTGTTCCGAAACTACCTTTAGGAGAAGTAGGGCTGATTTGACCCCCAGTCATACCATAAATATTATTATTGATACAAATTACAGTTAAGTTAATGTTTCTTCTTGCTGCATGAATTAAATGATTACCACCAATAGAAGCGGCATCACCATCACCTGTAAATACAACTACATCCAAATTCTTATTGGCTGTTTTAAGACCAGTTGCAAAACTTAATGCCCTTCCGTGAGTAGTGTGCAGGGAATCGCATTTAAGGTAACCTGGAATTCTTGAAGAACATCCAATTCCGGAAACCATTGCTATATTATCAAAATCCATTCCTGCCTTTTCCATAGCTGCTAAAAATGCATTGATAATAGCTCCGTTTCCACATCCAGGGCAAAAAATATGAGGCAATCTGTCTTCTCTCATATATGGGAGAAATCTATTTTGTTTATGCTCTGACATTTTAGTTTCCTCCTATTCTATCAATTTGAGCTAAAATTTCATCAGGAGTAGGTAATAATCCTCCAATCACACCCATTAAATGAACATTTGCATCTCTTTTACATACACGGTCAACTTCATAATACATTTGACCCAAATTCATTTCAACAACAATTATGTCCTTTGCATTTGCTGTTAGGTCTTTTACCTGTTTTTCTGGGAATGGCCATGGAGTATCCAGTTTGACATAACCTATTTTCTTACCGTCTGCTCTTGCTTGAGATACTGCTTCAACAACTGACCTTACAGGACCTCCATAAGACACGAGAATTACATCAGCATCTTCACAGTCTTTTGATTGAACGGAGCAGATTTTATCCCTATTATTCAATACTTTATCACATATTCTTTGTACAAGCTTGTCATGAGTTTCAGGATTGTTAGTGTCAGGATAACCTCTTTCATCGTGAGTGAGTCCTGTTACATGAATATTGAATCCATCACCAAAAGCAGGCATTGGTGTGGTGCCGTTTTCAATGTTTTCGAACGGCAAGTAATTTTCAGTTGTTTCAGGCCTTTTTCTAGCTACAAGTTCAATATCATCTTCAACGACTATTTTTTCTCTCATGTGTCCAATGACTTCATCAGCCATGACAAATACAGGGCATCTGTACTCTTCAGCCAAATTGAATGCTTTTATAGTGAAATCAAAGAATTCCTGTACGCTTGATGGAGATAATGCAATCGGTTCATAATCTCCGTGAGATCCCCAACGGGCCTGCATCATGTCTCCCTGTGCAGCCATTGTTGGCTGAGCAGTTGAAGGAGAACCTCTTTGAACATCAACAATTACGATTGGAGTTTCACTCATGAATGCGTAACCTATATTTTCTTGCATTAATGAAATACCTGGCCCTGAGGTAGCAGTCATTGATTTTGCGCCCCCCCAAGAAGCACCTATAATAGCTCCAGCGGATCCGATTTCATCTTCCATCTGGACAAATGAACCTCCGACTTTCGGTAGTTCCCTTGCTAAAGTTTCTGCAACTTCAGTAGATGGAGTGATTGGATAACCTGCAAAGAATCTGCAGCCTGCAGTTATTGCTCCTTTAGCACATGCTTCATTTCCTTGAATAAAAAATTCTTCAGCCATTTTTACACCTACTTTTTCCCCTTAGTGAAATTAGGATTAAAGTTAACATCATTGTCATCTTTCATCCACCAGTTTTCCGGCAAATCCACTGTTATTGCTTGGTCTGGACATGCAACTTCACAAGTGCCACATTTAGTGCATCTTTCTTCGAACTTAGTAAAAGGTAATTGAACACCTTTTTTGTTTATTTCGGAAGATATTGCATATACATTTTTATAACACATGAATAAGCAAAGATGACATCCTTTACACAAATTTTCATCAATAATAATCAATTTTAAAATCTCCTAACAATTCTATGATAAATAAATATAGAATGTTATATATTTATGTTAATGAACATTTAAATAACTTATGAAATATTTGAAAAAATCAAAAATTTTAAAAAAAAAATAAAATAAATATGCGGGCAAACTAAAAACTTCATGCGTTTTAAACTTCCCGTATATTATTCTGAATCCAAAACATTTACCGTTAATAATATTTAATTAAAAAAATAAAATAATTCATATTATGAAACACCTGACAACACCAATAACCGATGATGATTTAGCCAATGTCAATGTTGGAGACCAAATTTCAATTTCAGGAACAATATATACCGGCCGTGATGCGGCTTTACCCCAACTGGTCAGACTGATTGAGGAAAATAAGGTTCCTTTTGATTTGAATGGATGCGTTATAATGCATACTGCTTTTAGCGATGCGGGAATAGCTCCAACAACAAGCAGCAAAGTCGAAATTGAATCGACCATACCAAAATTAAGCGAATCAGGTGTTAAAATTCATATCGGGAAAGGAATGTTGAGTGATGAAACCGCAGAAAAATTAAAAGAACATCACTCAATTTTTGTCATAACTCCCCCTGTTGCGGCTCTGCTTACAAACAAAGTCCTGAAAAAAAAATGTGTTTTGTTTGAAAAAGAGGGTATGGAAGCCATGTTTAAACTAGACGTGGAAGACATCCCCGGAATCGTTGCAATTCATAACGGGAAAAAAATAAAATAAAGACATAATTGCTTAAATTATGTCCAAATCATCCAATAAAAAATTATTTGCAGGATCCATCTCTTTTTTACCATTGTACACATCAATATCGAGAGACTTATTCTTAAATGAAACAATCAGAGTACAGATTGCATCACCAGTGACATTTACGGCAGTTCTGAACATGTCAAGGATGTGGTCTATTCCGAAAATCATACCAATCGCCTGAACCGGCAGACCTACGGAATTGAACACCATTGTCAATGTAACGAGTCCAACTGACGGAACACCTGCAGTACCTATTGAAGCCATAACTGCAGTAAAGATTACTGTTAAAAGAGCAGATGCACCTAAATCCATACCATATGCCTGAGCTGCAAACATCACGGCAACCCCCTGCATAATTGCAGTACCGTCCATATTAATGGTAGCTCCCAGAGGAATTGTAAATGAAGCAACATCCATTGAAACTCCCATTTCTGACAGTTTATCCAAATTCAAAGGAATTGTGGCATTTGATGTTGATGAGGAAAATGCGAAAAACATAACAGAAAAGAACCTTTTAAAGAATTTAATAGGATTGAGTCTTGTAAATAAAACAAGCAGTGTCGGATAAACTACGAATGCCTGAATAGCCAGAGCTATCAATACAGAGATGACATATTTGCCTAAAGGAAGAATACCTTCAAATCCAAGACCTGCAAAGGTTCTTGCCATTAAACAGAAAACACCAATCGGAGCGAATTTCATAACTACTGAAGTCATTTCCATCATGATTTTGTTTCCCTGAGAGAAAAAATCGCTGACCAATTGAGTTTCCTCTTTTAGCTTGGCTAATATTACACCTATAAGCAGACCAAATATGATTACAGGTATCATATCTCCATTTGCCAAGGAATTTAGCGGGTTGTCCGGAACCATATTTAAAATTGTATCGGTCATTGTCTGGTTAATAGTAACATTTGATGACTGTGCAGCAGCCACCATATCTAAGCCGGAACCAGGTTTGATTAAAATACCTATAGCCAAAGCAAGAGTAACTGCCAGTGCAGTAGTTATAAGATAAATACCGATTGTTCGCCCACCAATTGATCCAATCTTTCTGATGTCAGAAATTGATGCTGCTCCAACAACAATAGAACAGAAAACAAGTGGCACAACCAGCATTTTCATCATTTTAATGAATAAACTTCCGCCCAA
>NZ_JBGULU010000081.1:0-13530 GCF_045116495.1 Methanobrevibacter sp.
TTTAAATGAGTAAGATTGCTAATGCATTTAAAAATGGAAAAGCTTTTATCGGATTTTTGACTGCCGGAGATCCAAGCATAGAAAAAACAGTTGAATTCATATTGGCTATGGAAGAAGCAGGATGTGATTTGATAGAAATAGGCATTCCATTTTCAGACCCTATGGCAGAAGGTGTTGTAATTCAGGATGCAAATGTGCGTGCATTAAAACACAATACAACAACCGATGATGTTTTTGATATAGTAAAAGCGGTTCGCGCTAAAAGTGATGTTCCCCTTGTATTCCTGACTTATATTAATCCTGTTTTCTTTTATGGTTATGAAAAATTCTTTAAGAAATGTAATGAGTTAGGTGTTGACGGCATTATCTCTCCTGATTTACCTTATGAGGAAAAAGGAGAAATTGTCGATATTGCTCGCAAAAATGATGTCGATGTTATCTCATTGATTGCTCCAACTTCCAAAGAAAGAATTCAAAAGATTGCCAGTGATGCAAGTGGTTTTATTTATGTGGTTTCATCATTGGGAGTAACAGGAATGAGATCTGAAATAAAAACAGATTTAAAATCAATTTTAAAAGATATCCGTGATGTAACAGACTTGCCTTTAGCTGTTGGATTTGGCATCAATACTCCCGAACAGGCTAGAAATATCGGTGAAATTGCTGATGGGGTTATTGTTGGCAGCGCTATTGTAAAAATAATTGAGGAATATGGTGAAGATGCAACATCCGTATTGAAAGAGTATGTTTCAAGCATGAAAAAGGCTTGCAATTAAAAATTTCAAATAATGAAAACACTTATTAAATAATAAATATAAAAATATATTCATAATATATAATTTTAACTAAGAGGATTATTTATGTTTAAAGCAGAATTAAGTGATTCTAATATATTAAAAACCAGTTTTGATGCTATTTCATCAATTGTAGATGAAGTACAGATTCAAACTGACAGTGAAGGCATGAGATTAGATGCCTTAGACCGTAGTCACATAACTTTCGTACATTTAGAACTTAAATCAAGTTTATTTGATGAATATGTTTGTGATGTTCCAGAAAAGATTAACATTGACACTGATGAATTTATGAGAGTACTTAAACGTGCTAAATCTCAAGACAGGGTATTGATGTCTGTAGATGAAGGTAATTTCATCATTACCTTTGAAGGTGATGCTACAAGAACTTTCAAAATAAGATTAATCGATATTGAGTATGATAACCCTGTTCCACCTCAAATCGAACATCCAACATCATTTAAAGTTCGTTTCTCTATCTTAAAAGATTGTATCAACGATATTGATATCTTTTCAGATAAAATTGCTTTCCAAGTTGATGAAGATTACTTCATTGCATCTGCTGACGGTGAATTTGGAGATGCTAGCATCAAATATCTTCACGGAGAAAATATTAATGAACATGCAAAATCTTTATTCTCCTTGGATAAAATCAGAGAAATGCTCAAAGCAGATAAATTTTCAGAGGAAGCTGAAATTGGCTTAGGTACCGATATGCCTTTAAGTTTAACACTTAATATGGTAACTGGTGACGGTAAACTAAGTTTCTTGCTTGCTCCTAGATTAGAATCAGATGAATAATTTCATTTGATTTACTTTTTTTTATTTTTAAAACATTATATTAGAGATGGTATTAAGTGGATCAATTCTACCAAGACTTGCGACAAATTCAGAAAAAAGAACGTAATAATGCTACATTAGCTCGTGTAGAGGAAGATTTCTATAATCAGCTTCATGAGTATATGGACAGCTTAAGAAAGCAAGCTATTGAAGATCCATTTTCTAATGTTCATGGCGTACTTAAAAATGCTCAGATGATTGCTACAGATATCTGTGAGAGACGTGAAAAGAAAATTACAGAGTCTGCTGTAGTTAATATTCATAGGTCTTACCATCTTTTTACTGGAAAACCTCAATTTGATTTGGTAGATACCACTCCACTGAATCTAACTCCCGAAGAGGAAAGGTTTTACTATTCACTGATTGAGACATTGAAAAATCACAGAGGCAATATTTCACTTGAGAAACTGTCTGAAGACGATGATGAATTGTCTGGTGAAATAAAAACTCAAACTACAACTCTAGTGTCTTCCGAAGAAAGTCCAAAAAGTGAAGAAATCCTGGACAGGGTTGATGAGATTGAAGAGGTCAAGCCAATCGTTGAAGAAAAACCAGAAGCTACTGTTAAAGAAATTCCAGTATCAAAGCCTGATTCTGCCGTCAATGTAAAACCTAAGGAAACAATTTCCAAACCGGATATTGAGGATAATCCAAATGCAGGTGAAGAAGTTGATGAGTTTTATGATTTTGAATCTCAAAAATTAGCTAAAGACATGGAATTGGTTACAATGCTTGTTTTTGATGATGTAGGTCCTATTGTAGGCGTTGATGAAAAAGTATACGGTCCGTTCAGACCTCAGGACTTGGTCACTTTGCCTATGATAAATGCAAAAATATTTTTCAAAAATCGAAAAGGCCGTCAGGTTAGAATTTAGCCATTTTTCCATTAACTTTATATAACTTGTATTACATATATACAGAACATATCTATTTGTGATAATAAAAAATTATATTTTTTATAATTTGGATTTTTGCTGTTTGTAGACTTGATGCGTTACACTACAGTTTTGATCTCTAACATTTTTTGATAAAACTTTAGTTTAGATAAATTTGCGAATGGATTGACAATGATTTATTAATTAAACACTTTTAAAGTGTATTGAACGGTGGAAAAATGAAAATACCAAAAGAAAAAAGAACATACTGTCCTCATTGTAAAAGACACACAATACATGAAGTACACACTGCTAAAAAAAGAAAAGCTAGTGAGTTAACTTGGGGACAAAGACAATTCAGACGTGTCACTGCTGGTTACAGAGGTTATCCTAGGCCTTTACCTGCTGGAAACAAACCAGTTAAAAAATTAGACTTAAGACTTAAATGTAAAGAATGTGGTAAATCTCACATTAAACAATCTTTCAGAACAGGAAAACCTGAATTTGTAGCTAAATAGGTGATTAACATGGTTAGTAATGGTAGAGGAAACTTTTTAAAAGTTAAATGTTTAGATTGTGACAATGAACAAGTAATATTTGATCGTGCAGCATCTGATGTAAAATGTATTATTTGTGGTAAAACTCTTGTCAAATCTCGCGGTGCTAAAGCTAAAATCACCGCACACATTGAAAAAGTTTTAAACTAGATTCCTAGTTTTTAACTTATTTTTTACTATTTTTTTATAATTTTTATTAATGTTGGTGAGAGTATGGTAAGAAAAAGTCAAGAATGGCCTGATGAAGGAGAACTTATTGTAGGTACAGTTTATAAAGTTCTTAATTATGGGGCTTTCGCTAAATTAGAAGAATATCAGGGCAAAGAAGCTTTTATTCATATTTCTGAAGTATCTTCTGGTTGGGTTAAAAATATCAGGGATCATGTAAGGGAAAACCAAAAAATCGTTTGTCGTGTTCTCAGAGTAAACCCTAAAAAAGGGCATGTGGATGCTTCTTTAAAAAGAATCCGTGAAGATCAAAGAACTAAAAAAATCCAACATTGGAAAATTGAGCAAAAGGCTGAAAAATTCTTAGAATTGGCTGCTAAATCATTAGATAAAGATTTAGATACTGCTTACGATGAAGTAGGTTATGAGCTTATGGACATCTTCGGTGATGTTTATGGTGCTTTTGAAACTGCTTCTGATGAAGGTGCAGAATCACTTACTGAAGAAGGAATCCCACAGGATTGGGCGGATGCTATTACTGAAGTAGCTAAAAAGAATATTACTCCTCCTGAAGTACATATTAGTGGTTATGTGGACATTGAAACTTTTGTACCTGACGGAGTTGAAGTCATTATCGCCGCTTTAAAGGCTGCTGAAGATAATGGGGATTCCGAAGAAGAAATTAAAGTACAATGTGTAGGTGCACCAAGATACAGAATTACAGTTAAATCTACTGATTATTTATTGGCAGAAAAAGAGCTTAAAGCTGCTGCTGAAAGATGTATTGCAGTTGTCGAAGAATCTGATGGAAATGGTTCATTTTTAAGAGAATTAGATAACAATTAGATTCTTATGAATATGAAAATGAATAAATGTCCTGAATGTGGAATTTATACTTTAAAGGATGCCTGCCCAAAATGCGGCGGAAAGCTTAAGGTAATCTATCCTCCGAAATTTTCAGTTGAGGATAAATATGGTAAATATAGACGAATATTAAAAAAAGAAGCTATGAAGGAGTAATAGGGTATGGAAACTACAGAAATAACCGTTTTAGAAGACATTGAATTAGACAATCCTATTTTCATCGAAGCATTACCTGGTCTAGGACATGTGGGTAAATTAGCTGCTGATCACATGATTGATGAGTTAGGAGCTACCAAATTTGCAGAAATTTATTCTCCGACATTTCCTCCTCAAGTAATAGTTAAAGATGAAGGTATAATTGAAAATATGCGCAACGAATTATATTACTTAAGAGATGTTGGTGAAGATAATTTAGATTTGATTATTCTTGTAGGCAATACTCAAGCTTTATCCCCTGAAGGACAATATTTAGTTTGTAAAGATATTTTGGAATTCGTTAAAGGTTACGGCATTGATAGAATCTATACATTGGGAGGAATGGTTACAGGCCAACCTACTGAAAGTCCTAGAGTTTTCGGTGCGGCAACCTGCGAAGAAAATATTGAATTATTAAGAGAAGCTGAAATTGAAATTAGAGCTAATGATGGAGGTATTGTCGGTGCATCTGGACTCTTTTTAGGTTTAGCTACCCGTCAACAAATCCAAGGCTCCTGTCTTATGGGTGAAACTCCAGGTTACTTTATTGATGCTGAAGCTGCAGAAGCCATATTAAATAAATTGACCATGTTACTTAATTTTGAAATCAATGTTGATAAATTAGAGGAAAGAGCTGAGGAAACAAGACAAATGATTGCCAAGGCTCAACAAATGGAACAAGATTTAATTAATAAGGCTAATGCTGGAAATGCAGACGATTTAAGATATATTGGATAATTTCAATATATTTTTTTTACTTTTTTTCTCATGAATGTTATTGTTGTTCCTGACACTTCGATGATTGTTATTCCATTGATTGAAAAGAATGGACATACTTATTTATCCCCTTCAAATTTTTCCAGATATGACAATATGGATATTTGTGAAGGCAATTTTGTTTTTGATAACTTGATTAATAAATATTCTTCAAGTGAACTTCCTTCAGGACTAAAAGGAAGATTATACTTATTTTCCCGTGTTGTTGATAAAGCTGATGCGGCCATTATTTTAGGAAAAAGACCAAAAAATCGCCATAAAATGTATAATGCATTAAATGATTTGATCTTGTTTGGAGGAAATGCCTGCAATAATGCACACAGTCTTGAAGTTAAAATTGTCAATGACTTGGATATTCCAACTTTAAGACTTGCTTATCCAACAAATCGAAATCAGATTATAAATCTGATTGATAAAACAAATGATTTTTTAAAAAATTTAGATGATTTTCAAAATTCAGATGATTTGAGTGTTGATTTAACTCTAAAAGAGGAAAAATATCCATTAACTGATGTTAAAAAGATTTTAGATAATTTAATATAATAACACAACAAACCATTAATCATGTTAGTAAATGCAGATTTTCATGTTCACAGTTGTTTTTCAATGGCATCATCTAAGGATATGCTTATTAAAAATATGGCTCCAAAATCCAAATTAAAAGGATTGCAGCTTTTAGGAACTGGTGATGCATTTCATCCGGGATGGCTGGATATCATCGAAGAAAGTACTGATTATTTGGGTGACGGAATCTATGCCTTTGATGATATGAATTTTGTTTTGACAACAGAAGTTGAAGGAAAAAATAAAATTCATCATGTAATAATCATTCCGGATATTAAAATTGCCCGTGAATTATCTGAGAAATTGCCTTCTAAAAATAAAAATCATGATGGAAGGCCTAAAACTCATTTAAACGGTGCAGAGCTTTTGGAACTAGTTCGTGATTATGACTGTTTAATTGGTCCTGCACATGCATTTACTCCATGGACAGGAATGTATAAATCTTTTGACAGCATTTATGATTGCTATGAACATAAACCTGATTTTGTAGAGCTTGGTCTGTCGGCAGACACATTTATGGCCGACACTGTCAGTGAACTTAAGGATTTTCCATTTTTAACAAACTCCGATGCACATTCCCCATGGCCGCACAGACTGGGGAGGGAATTTAATCAGATAGAGCTTGAAGATATTTCATACTCTTCAATCAAAAGCGCAATAAAAAATAGGGACATTAAGGCAAATTATGGTTTGATTCCAAATTTAGGCAAGTACCACATGACTGCATGTACCAAATGCTTCAAATTAATTGATCCTATTATTGCAAAGGAAAATAAAATGAAATGTAGTTGTGGAGGAACTGTTAAAAAGGGTGTTGATTTTAGGATTTCTGAAATTGCAGATTATGCAGAACCGAAACATCCTTCTTTTAGACCGAAATATGTGCATTTGATGCCTCTTGCAGAATTAATATCTACAGTATATGATAAAGGAGTAACAACCAAAACGGTTCAGGGCAAATGGCAGAAATTAATTGATTGCTTTGGAACTGAAATCGATGTTTTAATCAATGTTTCTGTTTCTGAGATTGATAAAATCGATTCAAATATAGCGCCTGCTATTGAAGCGTTTAGAAATGGTACTATAGATGTTATTCCTGGTGGGGGCGGTAAGTATGGTGAAATTTCATTTAATCATGAATTAAAGAAGCCCAAAGCTGAAAAAATCATCACTTTAGATAATTTTTAAAAAAAATAAATACGGACTTGGAGGGATTTGAACCCTCGATCTTAAGATTAGGAGTCTTACGCCCTTCCAGACTAGGCTACAAGCCCATAATTATTAAATTCCGCAAAATATATTTGTAAAAAAAGTCAGTTTGTATAAAGAGCGGACCCGCCGGGATTTGAACCCGGGATCTTCGGATTAGAAGTCCGACGCCCTATCCAGCTAGGCTACGGGCCCTTCATATACAACAATAATAATTCTATTTATCTTATTATATATAGTTATCTATTTTTTAAAAAAAATAAAAAAGATTAAAAATAATCTTTTTATCCTCTACCGGTTGCACCAGTTGCATCACTAACTGATATAGTATCTACTGCGTTACCGTCTTCATCATAGATTGTAAAGTACCAGTATCCATTGGAGTAGTATCCTCCTCCAGCATAACAACCTGGCTCTGCTACAGCACCATTAGCAATACTTTGTGCGGTTGAGTATGATAATTCTGTACTGCTGGAACTTCCACCATTATCGGAACTTCCACCATTGTCGGAACTTCCTCCATAATTATAATCGCTTCCTCCATAATCGCCAGATCCTGAACCTCCATCTGAAGATCCGCCTGATCCTGAACTTCCACTTCCACCAGATCCACTAGTGGTTGCTACGGATTTTGAATTATTTAAATGGGTGGTATTGTTTCCAGTTCCATCACCGTTATTGCCATTTCCGGCCATACTTGATAAGTCAGAGAATATTGGATTATCACTATTTGTCAGTCCGTATGCTGCAACTGCTGCTGCAACACATAATACGATAATTATTGAAATTATTATATTTGCTTTATCCAATTTTTTCCCTCCTTTAAAATTATATCTAGATAATAGTAAAATATAGTTTTTTATATGTTATATATATTTCGATTAAAATTTTGTGGTATAACTTATTAATAATAATATTCATATATTATAATGTTAGTTTCTAATTGCTAATAATTGAGGTGACATATTTGAAAGATAGAGTAGTTATTAAACCAACCTCTCGTCAGGAAGGCCATGCCGAATTGGTCATGGAAGTTGATGACGAAGGTATAGTTACAAAAGGTATGTATTTTAGTATAACTCCTGTTAGGGGTTTAGAAAAGATGGTTCTTAACAAAGCTCCTGAAACAGCACCTGTTTTATGTCAAAGAATTTGTGGAGTATGTCCAATTCCACACACATTAGCTTCTGCAGAAGCAATGGATATGGCATTAGGAATTGAAATTCCTACAGCAGCAAAATTGTTAAGAAAAGCTACTGCAGCAGCACATGGTATTAACAGTGCAGCAATTCACCACTTCTTAGTTGCACCGGATATTGCTAAAGGCGACGATTTCGTCAAAGCAGTTGACAGTGTAAGTGAAATCAGAAAAACTGTACAATATGTTGTAGACATGTGTGCTGGAGAAGGTATCCACCCTGCTGATATTAGAGTAGGTGGTATGGCAAGAAACATTACTCCATTCACTAAAGAAAGATTAATCGAACGTATGACCGCACTTAAACCAAAACTTGAGGCTCACGTTGAATTTATCAAAAATCTCGTTCTTGAAGCAGGATTACCAAAAGACTTAGGTGTAGTTAACCAACCATTAATGGCAATGGATGCTACTTACGGTACTAACGAATTTGATATGGACAAATTCTCAGAAGTTTTACCTGAAGCATGGTATGATGATCCAGAAATTGGAAAAGAAGCATGTTCAGTAATTCCTTTATGGGAAGGTACCAACGTAGAAACCGGTCCTAGAGCAAGAATGGAAAAATTCCAAGGATTCAAAGACAAAGGTGTAGTCGCACAACACGTTGCTCGTGCTGATGAAATGCTCAAAAACTATGACGCATGTTTAGAAGCATTAGATGCAATTGACACCTCTGCTCCTGCAAACGTAAGTTACGATAAAAGAGGAACTGGAGAACTTGGATTTGGTGTTATTGAAGGTCCTAGAGGAACTGATGTACACATGGCACAAGTTAAAGATGGTAAAACTCAATTCTACTCTGCAATTGTACCAACTACTTGGAACATTCCAACTATGGGTCCTGCAACTGAAGGATTCCATCATGAGTTAGGTCCACATGTAATCAGAGCATACGACCCATGTTTATCATGTGCTACTCACGTAATGGTAGTTGACGATGAAGATAAATCCATTCTTAAAAATGAAATGGTGAGAATCTAAGTAAATTGGAGGAATTTAATGCCTTATCATTCGGATATAATTGTTATTGGATGCGGAAATATATTATTTAAAGATGATGGATTCGGTCCAGTTCTTATAAATATATTGCAGAAATATTTCAACGATGCTAATGACTATTATGATCCAGCTGTTACTTCATATGTGGAAGAGGAATTCAATAAAGATATTTTAGAAGAAATAAAAGAAAAATTTGAGGATGTGACATTGCCTGAAGGCGTTCAATTCATTGATGGCGGAACTGCGGCTCCAACAAATTTCTTCCCATTATACACTGAGTATGATTGGAAAAAACTCATAGTTATCGATGTTGTTGAGTTTGATGCAGAACCTGGAACTGTAGATGTATTTGACCCTAATGTAATGCAGAAAGGAAAGTATGACAATCCTCATGGTATGACAGTTGAAAACCCACTTCAAGAAATTTCTCAAAAATGTGAAGTAGTGATTGTTGGTTGTAAACCGGCTGAGATTCCAACTCCGGATGTGGATATGGGTTTAACAGAACCTGTAGAAAAGGCTGTTCCTAAAGCTATAGATATTATTTTAAAAGAAATCGGGGTAAAATAATGTTTGATAAATTGAAAAAAGCTTTTGGCGGTTCAAATGAACCTAAAGCACCAAAAGTAGAAGAAAAAGTTGAAGCTGCTCCTGTAGAAACCAAAGCACCTGCAGAAGAACCTAAAGCTGCTTCAGCAAAACCACGTATTGGTTACATACACTTAAGTGGTTGTACTGGTGATGCAATGTCTTTAACCGAAAACTACGATATTTTATCTACTGTTTTAACTGACATGGTTGACATTGTATACGGACAAACTTTAGTCGATTTATGGGAAATGCCAGAAATGGACTTATGTTTAATTGAAGGATCTGTATGTTTACAAGATGAACACAGTGTTCACGAACTCTTAGAAGCAAGAGAAAAATCCGGATTAATCGCTGCATTTGGTTCATGTGCTATTACCGGTTGTTTCACTACTTTTGCACGTGGTGGTCAACAAGCACAACCTAAACACGAATCTTTCTTACCAATTAACGCATTAATCAAAGTAGATTTAGCACTTCCTGGTTGTCCTGTAGCTCCTGAAATGATTGCTAAAGCAGTTGTTGCTTTATGTGAAGGCGATTTAGACTACTTAAAACCAGCAATGGATTGGGCTGCATGTGATAAAGGATGCGGTTGTGACGTATTAACCAACATTATCCGCCAAGGATTATGTACTGGATGTGGAACTTGTGCTCTTGCATGTCCTACAAGAGCAATGGGCTTTTCAGAAGGTAGACCTAGCTGTGACAGAGACAGATGTATTAAATGTGGTTCTTGCTACATGATGTGTCCAAGATCTTGGTTACCTGAAAGCAGAATTAAAAAGGAAACAGGATTATAGGAGGAATGGATATGCCATTAGGTACTTATAAAGAAGCATTATCTGCAAGATCTACTGAGAAAAAAATCTTAGATGTATCACAAGACGGAGGAATTGTTTCAGCATTACTCTGTTACGCACTCGATGAAGGAATCATTGAAGGTGCAGTTGTAGCTGGAACCCCTGATGATGATTGGAGACCAATTCCTACTGTAGTAACTTCCGCTGATGAAGTTATTGCAGCTGCAGGAACTAAATACTCAATGTCCCCAACCTTATCTGCTTTAAAACAAGCAACCCGTCAATACGGATTAGAAAAAGTTGGTGTTGTAGCAACTCCATGTCAAACCCAAGGTTTAAGAAAAGCACAAGCTTATCCATTCGCTAGATTTGTCGCTGACAAAATCAAATTAATTGTCGGTATCTACTGTATGGAAAACTTCCCTATGGCTTCTCTTGACACCTTCGCTACCGCTAAATTAGGATTTGATAGTTTACAAGATGCAACTAAAATGGACATCGGTAAAGGTAAATTCTGGTTAACTAAAGACGGCGAAGACAGTGGTTTAGCTATTAAAGAAACCCACGGATACGAACAAGCAGGTTGTAACATCTGTCAAGATTACGTATGTGAATGGGCTGACGTATCAACCGGTTCTGTAGGATCTCCTGACGGATGGTCCACTGTTTTAACCAGAACTGATGCTGGTGAATCCGTATTTAAAGCAGCTGTTGACGCTGGTTTAATCGAAACCAAACCAATGGATGATGTAAAACCAGGTCTTCCTTTACTTGAAAAATTAGCTAAAGGTAAAAAAGACAAAAATACTGCAGAACGTGAAAGAAGAGCTAAAATGGGAGTTAAAATCCCTGCTATATACTAAATCTTCTTTCTTTTTTTCTTTTTTTTATTGATATTTAACCTATTTTTGTGATGATTTTTTTTAAAAATAAGTGTGGTGTTTGAAGAGAATGAATCTCTTCTAGATGGTTGTAACTGTACAGCCTTCTTTTTCAATTATTAAAGTATGCTCTTTTTGACTTACAAAGCAGTCCTGTTTTTCGCGAAGTGGAGCATAAGGATAAATTGCCATTGCATCGGACAATTGTTTTAGTGCAATTGCACCTTTTCTATCCCCAAATTCATCGGTTATCCATCTTCCTGAAAACGGAACATATTTATGATGGTGCTGAATGTATTTCAGAACTCTCTGTGTGCTTTTCATTCTGAATGGTTTATTTGCCATATATGAGAAAATATAGTGGCCCGGAGCATCATTCACAATACCTTCGCCGTTGGTTGCAAAAGGTTCGATTGCTATTGCTTGACCTTCCTCTAAAACATAGCCGTCATTGTTGTCATAATTTGGAATGGAAATTCCCGCATGCAGATTATATTGTTCCAGACTGTGACCTGTCAGATTAAAAATAGGATTTAGTTTATATTCGGATATAGCTTCGTGTACTGCCGCACCAATTTTTGATACTTCAATTCCTGCCCTTGCGGTTGCAATTGCAGCTTCAAGGCCTGCAGCTGACGCTTCGATTATCTCTTCATGTAGGTTAATTTCATCCTGAGTATAGTTTTCATCAATGTTTCCGCTGGCAACCACAGTTACTGCAGAATCCGCAATATATCCGTCAATCATAGCGCCCAAATCTAATTTAACCATATCTCCTGCCTTAAACCTTGTTTGGTCTCCTGCAGGGGAGGTATAGTGTGCCGCAATTTCATTAATGGATACATTGCATGGGAATGCAATTTCAGCGCCTGCCTTTAAAATTTCGCTTTCCACATAATTTACTAAATCAATCACCAATGCTCCATCTGTAATCATTTTTGAAGCTTCGCTGCGAATCTCTGAAACAATTTTTCCGGATTTAATATAAGATTCCATCATAAATTTTTACCTTCTTTATTAAATAATTAATTATTTATTTGATAAAGTTTATATAATATTTTATATTTATTGAATATTGGAGGTTATCAAATGGATGTTCCAACAATACCTGACCAAATGTTTTACTTAATCATTTTGGTTATTGTTGCAATTGTATTGATTATTATAGTTTTTCAATGGAGAAAAGTTGCACAATCTAAAAATTCAATTTTAATGCTTGAAAAGGAAATTGAACTTAAAAAGATGTCAATGGTTGAAAAAGACATTGAATCTAAAAGATTAATGGAGAATCCAATTCCATTGCCACAAGAGCAACAAGACAGCCTTTCAGCTATTAGGCAATCTACAACAGAAGTTAGAAGCAATGTGGGTTATTTACACTCTGAAATTAATGAAAGATTGGCTAGACTTGAAGCTGAAACTGAACAAAGAAAATTAGAAAAAATGCTTAAGGAAATTGAGGAAAAAGAAGCTAAACTTAAAAAAATGAATAAATAGGTGGTAATATGGATGCTATGGAAGCGGTTGCAGTAATTATTTTAGTTGTTGCGATTGTTGTTTTAGTTTACTATTATTTATTAAATAGCCCAGCAACTGTGAATAAGTTGCGCAGCTATGTGCCAACCAGTGCGGATGCTCACATGAATGAAATTTTAGGCAGATCAAATCAGGATGCTGAATACGATTTAGCTAAAGATGAAGTATCCGTTCAAAAAGGGGATTCCGAATCAATGAGTAAAAGAATCAAAGTTAAATTAAGTGATATTGATATGTCTTCACTTAATAATGAAGCATTTTCTAATAAAATCGATGCTTTCTTTGATGCAAAAAGTGATCAGCTAATTAAAGATTGGTCATTGGCCACTACAAATGATTTGGAAGAACTTGAATCCAAATTTTCAGAAACTACTGCCAGTGTGGATGATTTGGATAAAAGCTTTAAGGAATTTAAAGAATCATCCGAAGAATTCCAGAAAGTTACTGAAGACAGGTTGGATGATTTGGATAAAAGAATTGAATCATTAGAAAATAAATAATTTATTTTCTTTGATTTTTTCTTGATTTATAGAAAGGTTTATATATTATCTAAACTAATAGTAATAATGTACCTTTATACTATTTTTGTTTGTATAGCAGGGTGGGGTAGTCTGGTGATCCCGCGGGGCTCATAACCCCGAGATCCCTAGTTCAAATCTAGGCCCTGCTACTTTTAATT
>NZ_JBGULU010000082.1:0-4343 GCF_045116495.1 Methanobrevibacter sp.
AAAACACAACCCAAAACGGACAAAACAACAATAACAACCAAAACACAACCCAAAACGGACAAAACAACAATAACAACCAAAATAACAATAACAACCAAAATGGTAATGTTACCAAAGACAAATCAAAAACCAAATCCAAAAAAGTGAAACCTAAACTAATCTCCGCCAAAACAAAAAAATTCAAAGCAAAAACAAAAACAAAAAAACTAACCATAACCCTGAAATATAAAAACAAAAAAATCAAAAACGCAAAGCTGACACTAAAAATAAAAGGAAAAACAATAAAAGCAAAGACCAACAGCAAAGGAAAAGCAATATTTAAAATAAAACTAAACAAAAAAGGCAAATACAAAACAACAATCAAATATAACGGAAACAACAAATACAAAAAAATCAGCAAAACCATAACCATAATCATCAAGTAGAGAATAAGTTCTCTACTTTCTTATTTTATTTTGATTTGATTTTAAACTCCATAAAATCATTTTTTAAAATCCTGTTTTTCTTTTTAAGCCCAAAAAATCTAATTGATCACGATCCCT
Organism: Methanobrevibacter sp.; assembly: GCF_045116495.1. Lineage (GTDB taxonomy): Archaea > Methanobacteriota > Methanobacteria > Methanobacteriales > Methanobacteriaceae > Methanocatella. The sequence goes on from NZ_JBGULU010000082.1 coordinate 543, forward strand.
ACCACCCACCATCAAAAATGATTGGACAAATATTGGATTTTCAACAAAATGTATAATAGTTTGCTCAATTAATATTAAATTGAGGAAGTAACATGTGGAATGATTTTGGAGAGTATATTCTTAGTGAAGCCGGAACCGGCAGGGTAAAGATTGCAGAGGTCGGTGTGGGAAAATTCGACAAGATTGCAAATATGCTATCGGAATGGGAAAACATCACACTGATTAAAACCGACATCGTTCCAAAAGACACCACAGTAATAAAAGACGACATTACCAATCCCGATTTGGACATATACAGGGACGTTGACATCATATATTCAATCAGACCTCCGAGCGAACTTCAGCCATACCTTGTAAAGCTGGCGCTTGAAGTGGATTCGCAGCTGATAATCAAACCCCTTACAAACGAAGATTTAAATACTGGTAGAGTTAAAATGAAATTAAAAAATTTCAAAAAAGCAAGCTTTTACACATTAAGGTGATGTTATGAGTGACATATTAACCAAATACGAAACATCAATTAATGGACTTACAGCCAGTGAAGTTCAAAAAAGACAAACCAAATATGGATTAAACCATATCGAAGAAAAAAAGCCAACACCACTAATAATACTATTTTTATCCCAATTTGCAGACATTCTAATTGCGCTTTTAATCATTGCAGCCATCGCATCATTTGCAATCGGCGACATTATTGATGCGGGAGTAATTTTACTTGCAGTTTTATTGAATGTCATCATGGGATTCATCCAGGAATACAGATCCATGCGTGCAGTCGAAAGCCTGAAAGGTTTAATTACCAAAACAGCCATTGTAAAAAGAGATAATGAAATCAATGAAATTAACGCTGAAGAGCTTACCATTGGAGATATTGTAATTTTAGAAGAGGGCCTTAAAGTACCCGCAGATTTGGAACTTATTGAAACAAAACGTTTGAGCTGTGATGAATCCAACCTGACAGGAGAGTCTGAAGCAGTTAAAAAAGAGGCCAATGATACATTATACATGGATTCGAATATTCTTTCAGGAAATGCAGTTGGAGTTGTAAAAGCAATCGGAATGCAAACTGAAATCGGAAAAATTGCCGGCATTGTGCAGGAAGAAGATGAGGAAACTCCACTTGCAAAGCGTGTCGGAAGACTTGGAAAAATCCTATCTGCAATAGCAATTGTTGTTTGTATTGCAATTTTCATATTAGAATTATTAAAAGGAATTCCAATTGTGGAAACATTCATGACTGCCGTTTCACTAGCCGTTGCTGCAATACCTGAAGGACTTCCTGCAGTTCTGACTTTAACACTTGCACTTGGAATGAATGAAATGGCAAAGTCCAAAGCAATTGTCAAAAGGCTGCTTTCTGTAGAGACATTAGGATCATGTACAGTAATCTGTTCTGATAAAACAGGAACATTAACTGAAAATAAAATGACTGTTGTTGAGAGTTTTTACACAAATGAAGACAAAACACATCTGATTGGTAAATTGTGCAATAATGCAGTCATATCACACAATGAAATCATAGGAGACCAGACCGACGGCGCTATATTAAGATATTGTAAAGGTCATGATTGCGATTTGGAAAGGGTGGATGAAATCCCTCTTGACAGCAATCGTAAAATGATGACTACTATACATAGATTAGACAATGGAAATAATATTGTTTTATCAAAAGGTGCTCCAGAAATAATTTTAGATAAGTGCAAATACATAGATGATGATGGAAATATTGAAATGCTTGAAGCTGAAACCAAGGAAATGATACTTGAAAAAGTTGGCGAAATGAGTGGTCATGAATTGAGAGTAATAGGATTTGCATACAAAATCAGAGATGAAAGTGAAGATGAAACAGATCTTACATTTACAGGACTTCTGGGTCTGATGGACCCTCCTAAAAAAGATGCAAAAAAAGCCGTCAGCGACTGTATCAATGCAGGAATTGACGTTGTAATGATTACAGGAGACCATGAAAAAACAGCATGTGCAATCGCAAGGGAACTGGGAATCCTGACAAACGGTAAAATAATAACCGGAGCAGAACTGGAAGAGCTCAGTGAAGAAGAATACCTGAAAATTGCAAAAGACATTCAGGTCTATGCAAGGGTAAAGCCGGCACAAAAAATGAGAATCGTTGAAGCTTTAAAGAAACTGGACAACATTGTTGCAATGACAGGTGACGGCGTAAACGATGCGCCTGCACTTAAAAAGGCATCAATTGGAGTTGCAATGGGTGACGGAACCGACGTTGCAAAGGAAGCTTCAGACATGATACTTCAGAATAACGACTTTACAACAATCGTCAAAGCCGTTGAGGGCGGAAGAAAGATTTATGACAACATCAAAAGATTCGTAAAATATCAGGTTTCCACAAATGTCGGAGCAATACTGACAATTGTCGGAACTTCACTTTTGAATTTGCCTCTGCCGTTCAATCCGGCACAGCTTTTATGGTTAAACATCGTAATGGACGGACCTCCCGCACAGATGCTGGGTATCGAGGGAGCCGAAAGGGACATAATGCAAAGACCTCCCGAGACAGGAGACATTCTGACCAAAAATACATTGCTTCAGATATTGTTCCTGGGTCTTGTAATGGCAATAGGAACAATAGCGGTATTCAGCTGGAAGATATACGGTGGGGCGGATACCAAAAATGCAATGACAGTTGCATTCACATTATTTGTAGTTTACCAGCTGTTGAATGCATTCAACGGAAGGGCAAACTCAGAAAAATCAAGCAAATTTTTATATTTGGGAATTATAATATCATTCCTGCTTCAATTATTAATCCTGTACATTCCACAACTGCAGATAATCTTCAGAACAACCCCCATTGGAATCATGGACTGGATTGTGATTGCACTTGTGGCATCAACAATACTTATAGCTCAAAAGATAATGGACAAGGTGATGAAATGAAGATTTTTTTATTAGGCGGTACAAAGGATTCGACAAACATCATAGAACACATAAAGGAAAATTATGATGCATTTATCCTAACTACAACAACCACCGAATATGGTGCAAGGCTGGCAAATGAAGCCGGAAGCGATGATACAATAGCCCGTCCGCTTCTAAAAGATGAGATAACTGAAATCATTAAAAGAGATGACTTTGACATTCTGATTGATGCTACCCATCCATTTGCAGAGCACATCACACATACCTCAGCAACTATCGCCAGTGAGCTCAAAATGCCGTACATCCGCTTTGAAAGACCTACCACCAACCTTGAAAATATCGATACATCACACATACATTACGTAGATTCGTTTGATGATGCCGGAAACATGATAGCCAGCAAATTTCTTAAAGGAAATGTGTTGCATTTTGCAGGAGCCAACACCATGGCAGACATTGTAAAACACGTCAGTGTCGAGAGATTCTATCCAAGAATTCTGAAGGTGAAAAGCTCAATTGAAAAGTGCAGTGAACTTAACATCAATCCCGAACATATCATTCCAATGACCGGAGCCGCCACAAAAGAAGAAAACATTGATCTGATTGAAAAATATGGCGCAAGCGTTATGATTACCAAGGAAAGCGGAGAAATCGGAGGGGTCATTGAAAAAATCGAAGCTGCAAATGAAAAGAATATTGCAGTTATAATGATAAAAAGACCAGAAATAGATATCTTAAATAAAAATGATGTTGTTAGTAATCTAAACGAATTAGATTACAAATTAAAAAACTTTTTTTAAAAAATAGATTATAAGAAAACGCCGAGACTGGGATTTGAACCCAGGCGAGGGAAACCTCACAGGATTTCAAGTCCTGCGCCTTACCAGACTAGACTATCTCGGC
>NZ_JBGULU010000083.1:0-6674 GCF_045116495.1 Methanobrevibacter sp.
AATAAAGGAGTACGAAGCAAAGTACAACTTTAATTATAATGAAAACGCACAGGATAAAGAGATAATAGATAAGCTATTGTCTGGTGACGTTGATATGGAATTAATGGAAAAACTGGCTGAGAGAAGAATTAAAATCGAAGCTAGTAATGATGGTTCAACACCTGGAGGAAGAAATCCATCCAACTCTGTTGATGATGGTGAGGTCGGCGAAACTGGCAGCACTGGAGATGAGGATGCTCCTTCCTTTACGACTCGTGAGGAATATAATAAAATCTTAAAGGATATGGGATTCAATAGAACCAGAATCTAGCTATGATGGTGTTTTTGCTTTTTCCACCGGAGCTAGTATTTCTTCATTGAATTGCTCGTTGTTTAGTTATGGAGAGTGTTTTGATGTGTTTCACTCTCCATTAAGTTCATATTTCACCTAGTGGGGCAAATCGTGCATTGAAACCCTTAATGCCTAATTAAGGGGGGACAAGCCCCCCTTTAATTACCCACGAATGCCAATGCCGAATTTACGTCATTTGCCATATTACCGACTCGGAATGGGGGACAAGCCCCCATTCCTCGGTGTCGACAAACTAATGTTTACAAAACTTAACCCCGGAACAGGGGCAAGCCCCTGTTCCTTAAATCTGACAAAGCTATTATTGTTAGGTCTATGGTATGGCCTTTCGCTTACGCTCAAGGCGTCCAGTCCTCGCTTACGCTCGGACGGAACATAATCGTTAATGTTGATTATAATAAATTAACTGTGTTCAGGTTCTAACATTCGGAACCGACCGGCGAGGGTCGGTTCCTCAAATTTTATCAAATTAAAATCTTCAAATCCATAAACTCGGAATAGGGGCAAGCCCCTATTCCTCGACTGTGACAAAGCTATTATTGCTAGGTGTATAGTATTGGCCTTTCGCTTACGCTCAAGGCATCCAGTCCGACCTAAAGGTCGGACTGCATATAAGGGTAATGCTGCTCACGAAAAACTCTTTTTTTATTCATTGATGACTTACGGAACCGGCCGGCGAGGGTCGGTTCCTCCCTTTAGTATTGCTCGCCAATTCTATTCACCCAGGCCTTCCCACACACGCCTCCGCTTACGCTCCGGCGTGGGGGTCGGCCTGGGCGAATTGGCTCGCTTATAACATGGGTATGGCAAGGTTGCTCTTGTCTACAAAACATTATTTTTAATTATCAAAAACAATATATCTCATAAAATTGAAAAATAGTATTAAATTGTGTTAATATCTAAGGGTGATGTAATGCCAAGTTACATAGATAAATATAATATTAAAAGGGAAGGATTGGATTTAGAAAAAGAAGATCCTGAAGAAGCCATCAAATTTTATAAAGACCTTTTAAACGATGAACTTTTCGTTAATGATTATTATCCTTATAGAAGATTAGTTCTAATGTATAAAAAGACTAAAAAATATAATAAAAAAGTTAATGTGATTAGATGTTTCTTTAAAAGCGGTATATATTGTAATAGGCATAATTATTTATGGTTTAGAAATAAACTAAGGAAATATTCTGAAAAGGGACTCATTACAAATGAAGAAATTGAAGAATTAACTGATTATTTTAAGAATCATGGTTGCAATAATAAAGATAAATCAAATATTCCTGTTCCTATTGCTGATAGAATTATTAAAAAGAGAGGAGAAATAATTATTGATTCTGAAGAAAGATATGATAGGAGACATAGGGCATATGAATTTGAGGAGGAAGGTAGGGAACTTAAACGGACAGGGAAGATTCATGAGTTTATAAAATTATACAACCATATGATAGATGATTTAGGTTTTAGAAGTTATAGTTATTTTCAAGCACTGTGTATTGCATATAGGCAAATTGGTGATTTAGATAATGAATTAAGAATTATTGATAAATATTTCAATGGTGAATCGACTAGGACAAAAATTAGTAATAATTGGTTTGAAAAACGAGAAAAAGAAGTTTTAAATTATTTAGGTGTTGAAACAGAAGATGAAATCACTGTTGATAAATTATTTAATGATGATAAATTTATAGAAGATATTAGTGAGAATGCAAAACTACATGATGAAATAAATATTTTAAAAAAACAAATTGTAGCTCTCGAAGAACGAATTACCAAACTTGAAAGAAAGAATTATAAACGGAAGAAGCATAATATTTCACCAAATAAAAATGAAATAGTTAAAGAACCTGAAGATGAGTTTATTAATCATATTGATGAGACAATATCTGAAACTTCTAATTATTACCATCCTCAAGATGTTAAAGTTAATACTAAGGGATATGATTATGAAATTCCAATTTCACTAGAATTGGAAGATGTTTTAAAGAATGAAACTGAATTATTTGAATATGACGAATCCTTGGATGAAGTGGAAAATATTTTACGAAAATATTCTTTGAAAAAAAGAGGGTTGAGTCTTCGTGGGGAGAAAGCAGTAAGCTATTTTAAAGATTTAACTAAAAATTCTTATTTTGAAAATGATTGGTATCCATATCGACAAATTACAATAAAATATAATCAAATGGGCGAATATGAGTCAAATTTAAACAATATAAAAGAAATGTTTCTTAGTGGAGTTTATTTAAATAATCATCAGTATATTTGGTTTACAAATAATCTAAGGAAGCTCAGTAGTCACATTCAACTGGATGAATCTGAAGTAAATGGGTGGATTGAGTACTATAATATGAATGGTGCTAAGAATAAGGATAAAATCCACAAACCTATTGTTAATGCAGATAGAATGACAACAAAAGGGCTTGTTTTGAAAATATTCACAGAGAAACATTTTGATGTTAAACAAACAAGATATGAACTACGTGAAACCTGTCGAATGTTAGAGTCAATAGGAAACTATCAAAGAGAATTTGATGTTATAAAAGAATATTACAACACCTATCCAGACTGCAGGATGAATAAACGTTGGTATAATGATAAATTAAATAAAATTAATGGTCAATTAAATAGTTCTTATACTATTGATGATTTAAAATCCTAATATGAAATCTCTAATGTTATTCTTCAAATATTTTTTCTAATTTTTCCCATACTTCTTTTTTATATTCTTCTGGTCCGCCCCAACTTGAATAATGTTTTATTTTATGTATTTCATATCCTTTTAAATTATTTTTTAAAATATTATGTGAATCATTGCCAATAGCTATTAATATTGGTTTTTCATCTGATAAAATACTAAGTTCATTTTTAAATATTTCAATATTTTCGTCCACTACTTTAGGATGTTTTCTTAGTTTAGACATGAACTTTTTAGAGCTAACTTCTTTAGATTCTTCACGATCTCCTTCAAATACTTTAATAATATCTGTAATATAACTTCCCCAAAATTCACTACCTGTTAAAGCATATCTTAATTTATAATCACGTTGATTTTCATAACTGCTATGAAAATTTTTCCAAGGTTCATCATCTTGATTTCCATGTGTGCTGGAACCATTTAATCCAACAAATACATATTTATCATTTAATTTATTACAGATATTCTTATCTTTAAAAATACTCATATCAGGAATATTAGATGAAACTCCAGTAGTAGGTTGCCCCCATATTGTCCAACTTGAAACATGACCATATTCTTCTTTTAATTTATTGTATCTTTTGATATCTATCATAAAAATCCCTACATATCTATTTTAGTTTATGGGAATTATTTAATAATAAATTTTTTATTTTATTATTATTTTTATTATATAATTTATATAAAAAGGATAATAAAATATTAATCATGACATTGCAGAAAAAATTACAGATAAATATTGTCATGAGTAACTACAACCAAAGAAGTGGTAGCTATTCATCCAGCTATGATTATATATTATTGGATTCTTTAGCAGATAGTTCTTACTCCAATTTATTCAGAAGCGATTTAAAAAATCTAAAGATTAAAACCACAAACAATACTGAATGTCGGGTATTATACATTCCATCTTATGGATCTCAACCTGCAGCCATTCTAGTCAGAATTCCTGTCAGTCAGATTTCACAAACCACAAAGCTGTTGTTGGATGTTCATGATACTTCAACCACCTTCAGCAGCAATTTAACAACTGGTAATGATGTGTTAATGTTTGATGCAAACAATGATACATACTCAAACTTTTTCATGAACTACTCAGGATTAAGCATCAACAATGACTCAACAGATGGCGGAAGATTTCTCAGAGCCAGATTTGTTCCAAGCCTTGATGGAAGCTCTCCAACATCATTATTTACTAATTTTGCCTCAGGAGGTAGTTTAAGTGATGGCCGTGTTACAGTGGCCAGATTCAAACGCATTGCAGGTAATGTTAGTGTTAATGATAATGCAACATATCATGGAACAACAACTGGTAGTGTCATGATGCAAACGGACTATACTCTCACAATATACCAGGAAGATATCAAATCAACTATCTTGAACTTGGGAGGCACTGATAAATCATATTGCATGTTCAACGGACAAGCGACATTAACATTAGCTAGTTCCTTTGATGCTTATGAATCTGGAAGTGACGATGAAGGAGATTATAAGAAATATCACATTCATGGCCGTATAGCAACAGGAACATCAAATACTGCAGATTATATTGAAGGATTCAATAGAAACAATCCAACTAAAATCTATGACAATAATTATGCGGAAGTGGAAATCTCTCCAGAATGGTATTTGACAACTGATTTTGAAGAGTACAATTATGTTGATCTAAAATGGCTATTGATATTTCCATCACCATTATTTGCCGTTAACGGCATTCCAGCAATAACAGTAACGGAAAGAACTAAAACTGGAATTCGTTTATATAAAGGAAGCCATGAATACACTAAGGCCTACAGAGGCTCAACGTTAATGTGGGATGCTGAAGATGAGGACATGGAAGATACTGGACTTCATATTCCAGATAAAATAATTAACAAGAATTGGGATTGGGTGTTTTAAAATGATAATAGATTATGATGTAAACTCAACAATTGGGCATGGACGTGGATATCCAACAGGATTGGAACATTCAGAAAAAATGGATGTAATAGCTTGTTTACTTGATGAAGGAGACAGAAGCTATGTTAATGAAGAGCATACTGCTTGGATTTGTTCCGACCAGTGTGCAGTTGGTGAAATGGTAACGTTAGATGAATCATCCACAATGGAGCATACAATTGTAAGAAAAGCTAAAGCAGGCGAACTCGCATTCGGATATCTATTAGGTAAAGTACAAGTCAAAACTTCAGGATTAACTTTAGTGGCAGTGGCCGTATTGGGCGATGTTTTCAGATTGAAACTCAAAAGACCTGCACCTGCAGATATATTGCCAAACACTAGAATCTACATTGACAGTGACGGTGAATGCAATCCGGTTCAAGGACATGATTTAAGATTACTTTCAATCGTTAATCTAACGGAAAATGAAGATACACAGTTCATTAGAGTCTACAGGCAAATGTCAGAAATCGAAATGTATCCTGAATCTCAGAACTGTATTGATCTTGGGGACTGCTCATTTGAACAGGATGAAATAACTCATGTCGTTAATATGATCATACCTTCAGAATCAAATATCATGGCTCAGGCCAATTATGTTAAAGATGCTGACGGCGTTACTTATTGTGAGCTTCCGGATGTAGCTATTGTCAATGATGTAAGGTTCGTTTGGGAAGATAACAAATTGTATATGGAATGGGATGGCTGTGATGATGGCAAAGATATATACATTATATAAAATAGATAATAAAATATATAATAAATTACATAATAAAATATATAATATTAAAGTGAGGTTATAACATGACAATAAGGAAACTGGTAGGAACTTTGGAAAATAAAGGCCCATACATTGACGCTTCAACAGGCCATTGGTTTTACTGGAATGGTACTAGATACGTCGATAGTGGTTATCCTTATGCTGTTAAACCAATAATATCATTTAAAATCGAAGATGGAATCTTATACTACTCAATAACTTGGGAGGCACAATGAAATACATAAAATACTTTGAAACGTTGGAAGAATACGAATCCTGGATAAACATAGAAGAAAACGCCGAAGAGGTTTACAGAACTGAAGAAAAGATTTGCGTTGATGGTGTAATCTTAAGCCATACATATAAAGATTATGAAGAGGAGGTAAACGAGAATGATTTATGAATTCTTAGAGAAAAACAGAAAGGACATTGACATATTGACTTCATTTCTGGTCACTGTCATTCCAATCGTCATGTTATATTCAGAAGCGTTAGGTATCAGCGAGAATACCATTCCTTACTGTATCCTTATGATAGTGTTAGGTGTAGCTAGTCATTATGCAAGTAGGATAAGAGGCGAAGGAGATGTTGAAGACGCAAAACAGAAAGCTAAAAGAGTTTTGGGTTATCCTGAAAAACAATAGGCTTCTTTGGAGGATATTGTTATCATGAACAAAATAAAAAAGAAGATATTTATTTGCAACTTTACCAAAACAATTTCCAGTGCTGTTTTAACGGCAGTGGCTGTCAACATTATCATGACTAATGCCACAAAGTATGCTTTAATCGAAGGACTATTGCCATTTGCATTAGCCATTGTTATTGTTGCACTAATTGACATTTATGAGTATAGATGTGAGCGTGAAGACCAGATTAATTTGAATGAACTTGAAGATAGAATCAAGAAATTGGAGGGCAATGATGAAAGGTAAAATTCT
>NZ_JBGULU010000084.1:0-2898 GCF_045116495.1 Methanobrevibacter sp.
AAAACATCAATCTTTAAATTTAAAGCCTGCAAATAATCAGAATCAACCCTATAATGATTATCCAAAAACTCATCCAGACAGTCAGAAGCCAAAACAAATTCACCGAAATCGCATAATTTTTTGGATTTGGACAGCAGCTGTTTTTTGGTAATCTTTAAGTTCATCTTAATATAATCGTTGGATCCGGGAGAATAAAATCCTAAAAAATAATAGGCATAATCCGTTGGCTTGGCATTTATGGAATCATTAAACACCTCAATAGCTTCATCAATTCTATTTAACATGATTAATGCTGTGCCTTTCTTGTTCAGCAGTTTTGATAGTATCCTATTTTTGAATTTTGTGGGATTGGCCAGTGCTTTTTCATAACATTTTAAAGCCTTATCATAATCGCCCTTTGCAAAATACTCATCTCCCGCATAGATGTTTCTTTTAATCCTTGGGAAATTATCTATCTCCTCAGAAGATTTTTTTAAAAGCAGCTTATGATATTCAACATCCTTTAAACGGTTATCAGCTTTAATTGCCTTTTTATAATGTCTTAAAGATTTTACATAATGCTTTTGAGTAAAAAAGGCTTTGGATTTGAAAAACAGTGCCTCACCATATTCCGGATCATAGTACAGTACCCTGTCAAGCATTTCAATGGCCTTGGAATGTTTTTGGCTGCCAAGTAATTTTACTGCACACTCCAAAGTATTTCTGATTTCTATTTCCCTAGCCAAATGTCTTTTCAAAAAACATGGATTCAGCCTGTTGAACTGAATTCTGTCTATGAAATTATCATCCTGACTCATCCAGGAAGTAGAAATATCATCAACGCCAAATTTAACTTCATTATCTTTCATAAAAATTGATAAATCAAAATTATACGTGATTTTATCATCTTCAAGTGAAGATATGAACTCATCCGGAATATTAAGTAAAGTCATTGATATTATATTCTCCAACATCTTATTAATATTATTCCTCCTTTTCAATATACTGTTTTTGAAGCTCTTTTAAAGCTTTAAAAAATTCCTTTTCATCATCAAAAATAATTATTCCTTCTTTTACCATAATATCCTATTAATAATTTCCATTTAACCGCAAGAAAAACAAAGGTATAGGAGTTGAAAAAATGAACTAAAAAAACTTGCGGTTAAATGGATGTCAGCATGATTTATCTTTCGACTACCCTTTCAACCTCATATTCGGGAACATATGATTCATCTTCCTGCTTCTTTTTTGCTGAAGCCGTTGGAATGATTTCAGGTTCCTTAAGGGAACTTGCCTTCAGGAATTCCGTCTTTAACTCAGGTATCTCAACGCGTTTTTTCTCAGCGTGACTTACATTACTTTTCCAGTCCCTGAACTCCCAGGGATACTGCCTATCACAGACAATTCCTGCCAGCTCATCCATTGAACCGGCCCTGATAACTACCTGATTTCCGTTTTCAGCAAACAGGTAAATGTAATCTTCACCAATCTTGAATACATTCAGCATGTCTGTTGAGAAATCCCCTACTCTTTCTCCAGTCAATTCAGATCCGCAGATTCTACAATGGGAAAAATTATCCCTTAAACTTTTTTGGCAATTAGGACAAACAACCAAACTATCACTCCCTTAAATCAATATATTTCCAAATACAACGCAAACCAACAAATATCCGATTAAACCTATGAACTTCAAATTGTCTTTTAAGTTGAAAGTATCACCTCCATATATTCAATGAAAATTCGTCAAACACATACCAGATTCTATTTTGACCTGTCACAATTTCCCTAAGCTCATCCAAGTTTTTGGCTTTAATCTTATAGCCGAATTCCTCATAGCACCAAAAGTCATCATCATATCTGACTCTGAATATTCCAGTGCTGTTGTTTTTATAGTTGTCCTTCAGTTCAAGCGTCAGTGACCTTTCAAAAATCATCAAAACGCTTTTAAGCTCCAAATCTTTTACGTGTCCCAAATCAAGGACTCCCCAATCAATAGCTTCCAATGTTTCACTTGTAAGAAATTCCAATATCTCTGTTGTGTATTTAACTAAATCTTGCCTCATTTAAACCTCACAATAACATCTAAAAATTTTAACAGCAGTAAACTTCAACATCTAAAAATGAATTTTACCACCTCCTTTGAGATTTAAATCGGCTGAAATATTAAATTGAATCAAGAAACTCTCCTATCAAAGCAATGATATATCTGTTCAAAGGATTTTCAAGCGACATGAATGTTTCATTGCAGTCCTTGGAACCGAATTCAGCAAAATACGGCGTTATTCTGCATCCCCCGTCAATTGTTGCTCCAAAAATTATTTCCTCCGGAGTTATTTTAATTCCATAGTCTGCCATTTCAACAACCTGTACCCTGTCCAGGTCATTGGTTTTGAAGGTTGATGATTTTCCTGCAATTTCAAGATCAAAAATTGCCTCTCCTTCAACTTCCTGTCCGGCCATATAACAGATTCTTAAATACACTCCGTTTTCATGGATTTTACGGTTGATGAAATCAAAAAATCCGTCATCCATCTCCTCAAAAGTGTATTTTTCATCGGCCAAACCTGCATATGTCGGCATGCGATTATCTGCTGAAAGTTCATCTACAAAGAAATGAAACTCAGGATGGTTGCTAATCGCTTTTTCAACAGTTTTTCTTACATTTATATTATTTTTTCTCACAATTTCCATATTAATTTCCTCTAAATGATGATGATTAATTTTACATAGGTGGCGTTATAGAGACATGCAAATTAAATATAAACCTGTATAAAGACTGATGATTGAATTTAAGTAGCTGTTTAGTGCAGGTGTTAAATATGAGTTCAAATACTTTTGCAAATCTAAAACAGCTACTTATGAAAATAATGTTGTTTAGGAAAAGTTTTTAAAGCTTTCGCTAAACAATGCAGAATTTTA
>NZ_JBGULU010000085.1:0-3053 GCF_045116495.1 Methanobrevibacter sp.
TAATCTTCCCCCTATTCTAACCATATAGCATTTACTGGGCAAAACATTTGACATGTTCCACACAATTCACATTTTTCAGGACTGAAAAGTTTGATAAAACCGTTTTCTACCATCATAATAACTTCTTCAGTCTTTGCACCACTACCACCAGCATTTTCAGGACTGATAGCTGCATTAACAGGACAAGCAATTACACAAATCCCGCATCCTAAACAATTATCTTGATTTACTTTAAGTTCCATCTAATCACCTAATCTTTAATAGCATCTAAAGCATCTTTCCAAGTAGTAGAGTTAATAGGAGTGTGGTCAACTTCAGTTCTTAATACGGTAATTGCATCGTTAGGACATGCTTTTTCACATGCTTTACAACGTACACAGTAGTCATTGAAAGCAGTTACATGTTCCATTCTAGAACCTGGACCTGAAGATACTGGGAATGCTAAAGCATTACATTGACAGATATCTACACAAGCTCCACAAGCTTGACATTTTTCGTCATCAATTTCAATAGAACCTTCAAATGGTTTTTTGACTTTTGCTGCATCAGTTGGACATACTCCTTCACACCATCCACAGTATACACAAAGGTCTGAGTCAATGACAGAGTTTCCTTTAACAACAGCATTTGCAGGGTCTAAATCATATTCTCCGTAGTTACATGCTCTACAAATTGCTTTAATAGCGTTGGTAGGACAAGCTTTTTTACATACTAGACAGTAAACACATTTGTCTTTGTCAATAACGATGGATTCTTCACCAGTTACTTGATCTACGACAATTGCTTCTGCAGGACATAATTCTTGACATACACCACAGTAAATACATTCTTCTTCATCAACATTGATTTCACCAGTTACCAAATCAGCACGGTTTGGTAAGATTCTTTCAATAACGATTGCATCACGAGGACATGCGGCTTCACATCTTTTACAGTAGATACATTCATCGTCATCGATTTCAGAGAAAGCGTTATAATGAGGATATGCTTCAATTTCTTTAATTGGAGTACCGTCAATAGTTAATACTAATGCATCAACAGGACATAATCCACTGCACATACCACATAATACACATTTGTTTTCATCAATGCTTATTCTTTGGATATCTGGAGCTTCTTTGATATTTTGACTAATCTTGTCATGTCCGCTGAAGTAAGTTTCAAAACCTACACGAGCGTCAATAGCAATTGCATTTAGGGTAATTGCTTCAACAGGACAGGTAGACTCACAAATACCACAACCAAGACAAACATGGTCATTGAAAGACAAGCTTCTAACTTCGTCTGCTGACCTTGTAATGTCAAAGTTATTGTCTTTTACCTCTTTTAAATTTCTAATCATATTAAATCTCCAAAATTTTTATCGAATTAGTTGGGCATTCATCAATACATAACTGACACCCACAACATTGTATGGAGTCTGCATGTGCCTTCAATGACTCTAACTTAATAGCCTTCATTGAACATGCATTTACACATAAGCCGCAACCAATACAAGAATCTTCTACATTTACTTCGAAATTCCTTTCTTGGCAAATATTCACAATTTTTCGACTCTGTTCTGGTTCATCAAATATAGCCTCAGTCATTTTCAAGAAATCTCTAGGAGAAAGTTCCGTGATAGTTCTTGCAACATCGATTGAGTTCCAAGACAAGTTACTTCCATTCAAATAATGTGATATGGTAGATCTATCAACTCCTAACTCGTTAGCAATTGCTTGGTGACTTTCACCAGCATCCTTCAACTTGACCGCAGCCAAATATTTTAAACCAGATGCAATATGTTTCGGCATTTGAACCACCATGTGTAATGATTACACATATGTTTTCTTATATAAATATATTTGCCTACTAGACTCAAGACACAAGCTTTATATATTACTGTGTAGTAACTACACAAAATTTTTTTTAAAAATTAACTAAAATACTCCAAAATATGAAATATTTCCAAATAATATTATTTAAACTAAAATAAAATACTAATAATTATTAAATTTAATATAGAACGTTAATATACCTTAAAATTACAAAAAATTGAAAAAATTCATCAAAATTAGTATTACTAACATTAACAAAAAGTATTATGAAAATGGCGAAAATTAAGGAAAATTTTTAGGTATGCCTAAAATGTGTAGTAACTACACATAAAACATTTAGAAATTTTTAATTAATACTTATAATATAATATTAATGGGGATTATAAAATGAAAATAGTGTCAATTGTCGGAAGAAAAAATACCGGAAAAACTTCACTGACTGTAAAGGTTATTGAAGAGCTTACCAAAAGAGGGTATAATGTAGCATCCATAAAACATTCGCATCACTCCATTGAAATGGATAAGGAAAATACCGATACCTGGAAACATAAGCAGGCCGGTGCCAATTTAGTTGTGGGCGTTGGGTCAACAACATTTTTCAATGCACGACAGGAAATGGACTTGAACAGGATACTATTTTTAATAAAACATATTGGCAACTTTGATTTTGTAGTTATTGAAGGGTATAAAAGCTACAACTATCCAAAAATCATTACATCCCCTAATGTTAGAGATGATTATACTATCTGCGAAGTGGATTCCTTTGCTATTGATGAGAAAGGAGTAAGTGAACTTGCTGATCTCATTGAGCAAAGGGGCCATGATATAGTGGATACTTTATTTGCCCGTAATTGCGGATACAATGATGGAGAAGTTATTGCCTCAAAAATACGGGAAGGCAGTTTGACTGTTGAAGATTTGGACAAAACCCACAGTTACCTGTCCATTGACGGGAAAGTCGTTGGTTTAAACAGATTTGTTAGCGATTATCTAAAGCAAAATGTTTTGGGAGTTATTAACACCTTAAACCTTAAAGATTATGGAGTGGACACAATTGGAAAGGTTGAACTTATAATTCCTGATGCAAACAGCAGACAGAAGCCAAAAGAATGCCTTACTGAAATTGAAATCAACAACAGTCCTCTTGTAATAAATTCATTTACCAATGACATTGTTACAAATTCAATAAAAGCAATGGTCAACTCACTTAAAACCGATGGAGAAGTTGATAAAATA
>NZ_JBGULU010000086.1:0-4679 GCF_045116495.1 Methanobrevibacter sp.
TCATAAATATGGACAATATCACAAATTTCAACTAATTCAGGAACCAAATCTAGTGCCTTATAATATCTTGATTTGATCTTTTCTTCAGGAACAGTATGACCACCCATAGATTCCCTGATATCAACACGAGTCTTATTAATTTCTGGATTTGATGTTAAAACATATATGCATCTTAAAAAATACCCTTTTTCTTTAGCTTTTTTAAGCAATTTGAGATTCCTATCTGTAGAAAGAACCGTTTCAAATGTGAAATCTTTACCTTGTTCCACCATAGATTCTCTAAGCTCTTCAGCTTTTAGGGCAGCTTCTAAATCACTACATAAACTTGATTTCTTAATATCATCAGCATTAATGTAAATCCCAATAGTTTTGGCCATGCGGGTTATGGTGGTTTTTCCACTACCATTTGGGCCTGCAAATACAATAACTTCAGGAAGTCTATTTTTCATTTGGATAAACTCTCCTTCCATCAGGATACTCTATATAGGGACTATCTAATTCATCATCATAACCAGCAATAGGAAGTCCTTTAATTTTACAGATTTCTTGATCAATTCTGATAGATTCCTTAAATCTTTCAGTTAGCTCTTCATCAGAAATACCACAAGTAGAGTCTAATTCATTTTCTTCAACCAATACTATTCCTCCTATTCTGTAATTTAATTTAACATTAACAATAATATTTTAAATCTTATAATTTAATAAATTTTTCCAAAGTACAACTTTATGAAAAAAAGCAGTTATTAATTATATAACCTCTTTTTAAAATAAGTATTAAAGCTGTTGCCGCATATTATGCAAAATATTTACTACTTTTAACTCCCACACCCTAATTTTTGACTCATCCAGTATTAAAAATCTTCGAAATATAACTATTGAACTACCTCGACTTTGTAGAAGTCGAGGATTCCTAGATTTGTTTTTTTGTGCCACTTGTTTATTTGGCGTTTTCTAGGCTATTCCCGTAGTCCCACCGGTTCAAAATATTAATGGCTGCGTTAGTGTCACGATCTAGTGTTTTACCGCAGTTTGGACATTTCCATTTTCGTGTTTTCACATCTAATTCATGGTTGATGTTTCCGCAAAAATGACATTTTTTACTAGTATATTTTGCATCTACAAATACTACGCCTTCTGCTTGAGGTTTGTGCCTAGCGAATTTGTCTTGTAGTTTAGTTATGAATTTTGTGAGTGGAAACACCATGTTTTGCTCGCCACCAATCAATATTTTAATTTTTGAGTAATTTTTCTCAAATACTATGGTATCATATTTTTTGACCATTTCTGTTGAAAGTTTCTCTATGTAGTCGTCAAGTTTATTGGATCGTTGATGATACCATTTTAATAGTCTGATTTTCTGTTTTTTCCATTTTTTGCTTCCATTTGTGCATTTGGCCATTATCCGGTTGATTAATTTGACCATTTGGTTTTCATGGTCAATGTCAAAGTATTCCTTTTCCTCATCGCTTGTGACCAGCCAGCCGTTTACATTTGAATTAATATCACAACCTACTTTTTTACCTGTTAGTTCCCATTCTTCTTCAGTGAAATCAATGTTGAATGTTGCAAAGTAGTCTATTCCATCAAAGGAGATTGTTACATTGTTGAATTTTGTATTTTTGTCGTTTAGTATTTGGAAGTATTCTTGGCTTGTGTGGAATTTTACTTTGCCATATTTTCTCAGAATCATTTTATTTTTTTGGATGATTCTAATGTCTTGTCTTATTGTTTGTCTGAATGCTAGTTTACTTGTTTTCTTTTTGTGAAAATGGGGTTTATTGAAGTGTGAGGGATTTTTAAAGAAATTATCAAATGATGTAGCCAAGTCTCTTATTTCCTGTTGGAGACTTGTTGATTCTACATCCTCCAAATAAAAGAATTCCTTCTTGGCTTCATTTAGTAGTTTATTTAAGAAAGTAAATATGGGTCTTAGGTTGGAATCTTTACTGTGCATTTTATTGTATTTGTCAAGAACGACATTATGGGCCTTGCGACAGCAACCAAAATTCTTATGAAACATATCCTTCTGCTCCTGAGTAGGATAAATCTTAACCTTAATTCCCTTTTTAACATCCACCATAACATAAAACACCACACTATTAACCCATCTTCACATAATAGTACAATTTATGCTCCATTAATATATAAAGATACCCAGAGAGCATTTGAAAAGTAATATCACCCACAAAAATCAACTAAAATGTTTAAAAAACAACAAGAAACATTAAATAAACGCCCGTGAAATACAAATGAAACTACAAATTTTCCATTGTAAAAGTGATACATATCAAAAAAAATACAAAAATAAATGCCCCCAAAAAAAACTGAAAGTACACTGAATTACAAATACCCATACAAAAAAATATTAAAATCAATTATCATGACAAATGAAACCCAATAAATAACAATTCACAAAGGTATAACCCAACTTGCAATTCATCCACGACCTTGAAGAGGTCGTGGTATTCTTGCATCATTTAGATAAAACATATATATTCAAAGATAATTATGATAATTATAAAAATGAAAATGTTTTTGGAGGAATATATATGATATTGTCTTCTTTTTCAATATTTGTTATGGTATCTGAGATAATAATTCCATAATCAGCACCATAATTATTGATTGCATGAGTAATTTGCTTTTTATCTTTCCTGCCACGACCCACCTCAATAGGTACTGGATTTTTAAAATCCTGTTGCAAAATAAAATCAACATTTCTCTTTGCATCAATTAACATCGCTTGCCGTTAATGTGAGAGTCAATAGCTTAAAATAAAAGAAAACAAGAAATATTAATTTAAATTAACATTAACGATTTGATAATCAAACCTGAAAGCTGAATTAACATTAACGACGGCCATTTGTTAATGGAAACTTACTTTTGAAAAGTAGTTGATGTATATGCATAGTTGAAATAGATTTTGATTTTTAATACCCTTGCCGTTAATGTGATGGTGGGTTCATTATCTGCGAGAACAATATTCAGTCTTGTTTTTCCAATAAGTCATATACGTTTAACGCAATAAGTCTTTTTGAGGAAATATATAAAAATGGTGCTAAAAAGAATGTTGCAATTGAATAGATAATATCAAGTAGAGTAAGGCCTTTACTAAATGGAATAACAACTGAAGCTGCAAATGCCTGTGAGATTATAACAGCAATAATAACTTTTATGAAAGAACGGGTGTCAAATATTTTTATTAAATTTATGATTTCACGAAGATGGAAAGCCCCTATAAACTTTCCATTATGCAAATATCTGTTTAACAATCCTGCAATTAAACATAAATATAGTAATATAAACAAAATAACAAAACATACCGTAAATATCAGGTTTCCATCAGCATAACTCAGTTTTGCTAAACGAATCAACGCATATAAGAATCCTGAATAGATGAATACAATGACTGATTTCTTAAAGCCCTCCCAAACAAGCCTTTTCATATTATTCTTAAAGCGAGGATGTTCATCCCTACCCTTAAGGGCATACCATGATACATATGACCCATATCCTACAACAATAAGTAGAAATACATTTATTACCTTTAAAATCGGGTCAGATAAACTATTTTTGTTAATAAAACAGGCAATACTTACTAAACTACTGACTATTATGATTCCTGTCTTATCGCTTAATGTATAATCTATCGATTCTTTAATATGGTCAATGAATAATCTCATGTTAATTCTCTAACAACACTTTTCTAGCATATAATATGTTGCACATCGAATAAAAGATTATTGTTCCCAATGATAAAATTCAAACCTTAAAGCAAGTGAGCTATCGGATATTGATGGGCGCATATTTCATCAACCAGATATATCCACTGATTTTTTTGTAAATCCTGATATGAGGTATCTTACATTATTTGACATTATTCTTCCACTATACATTGCCTTGAACTAATCCATATATTCCATTCTCTCCATTTTCAAAGCAGGCCAAAATGATACTGGCTAGAGAAAAGGAAGTCCTTATAGGTGGTGCCAGGCGGTTCCAAATCAAGAAGTTTATTGATGAGGGGCATTGTTTTATGTTCAGGATGATGATAATGAATATCATGCCCTCATTCTGAGATGTACTTTATCTGACTTGAAGCGTAAAGGAGCTTTAATTCATAAAGCAAGTCAGTGGTTAAATCGAAAGGAAGTTCAAAATAATGCAAGCATCAAACCAAAGTGGGATGAAACAGAACATTCATGGACATTTACCAATGGAAATTCACTAACCTTCGGATATTTGAGTAACAACAATGACCTCGATACATATCAGGGTTCTGAATATCAATTCATTGGTATTGATGAGCTGACACAGCTTGAAAGATTCAAATACATTTACATGAGGTCTAGAGTAATGAAAACAAAAGATAACAAACTTCCTACACAAGTAATATAAATATTTTGATGATTGTTGCCCGTATACTATACAAAATATAACGTACTTTTAGCTCTTACATTATACTATTTAATATCGACCCATATAATCTTATCAATAATATTTTGGTGTCTTTAAAGTGGAAATAATAATGCTTTTTTGAACTATGTGTAGAAAAGGAAGCTATAAAACACATATTAAAGCTAATTGTCATTTAAATTGTCAGTTTATCAAATTAGAAAATTTCGGATGAAATCCAACTAGGCTTCCAATTCGACATCATAGATTGTTTTACATTAACA
>NZ_JBGULU010000087.1:0-25737 GCF_045116495.1 Methanobrevibacter sp.
CCTCAAGTAAAGAATATCTAGAATATATACTGGAACAGCTATCCCTTCTAGACGACATAACCTATCGAGCAATGATGGGAGAATACATCATATACTATCGCCAAAAGATTGTCGGAGGCATTTATGATGACAGATTTCTGGTAAAACCTGTGAAAGCGGCAATGGAAATGATGCCTGATGCCGATATGGAATTGCCATATGAATGTGCAAAGGAGATGCTGCTTGTTGATGATGTGGAAAACAAAGAGTTTTTAAGAGATTTGTTGGAAGCAATGTATGATGAACTTCCAAATCCAAAGAAAAGACGCAAATAAAATTTAAAAAAAATCTTAAACATAAATCCTACATTAATCTAATAGCATCCAGTATTATTAAAAAGTAAAAAAAAGAAGTAGAAATTAAATTTCACATCTTAATCAAATTTTTTAAAAATCAGTACTTAAAACAAAGGCAGTTTTGTACCGACTAATTTTCAATACAAAGTTACAGTTCAGTTCATAGCATATGGTGAAGTGCTGTTGACCAATACCTTATTCAGGTCCCTAACAACTTCAAAGAGAGGATTTGCTAATTGATTTTCAAAAGTGTAATTTCCGACATATAACTTGTCTGGATTTTGAGGAATTGCCGATGCCGGATAGAACTCATCGTTAAAATAGCAATAGGTTACAATTTCTGAAGTGTTTAAACCGACATTATGACCATTATCATTAGTCACATAAACATCAACCCCATATTTTTGCCCATTAGGGGTATCATGCACCTTATAATCATAAGTATAAATATTACGCCTATTCGAACCGGAATCTTCATAAGAACAAATATCAATAATTGCATCAACAGGATCTTCTGAATAATCACTGTAATTCCCATTACGAAAACCAACATATTCATTTGGAATAACTAAAAATTCTCCCGGATTTAAAGTCCCCAATGTGTAATTTTCACTAAAAACAACACCATACCTTCCATCAGGAGCCTTGATTAGAAAATGACTATAATTATATTTTTGGAAGATTTTTTGAATCTGGCTTAGGGAATCTGATGAAATTTTCTTGGAGACAAGCATTTCACGGGCAAGACGTTCTATAGTCAGAACATCACTAACATTTGATGAATCTCCACCATGACTAAAAATCCATCCCTCTTCAGTGATAATTGAATGAATGAAAGGAGCATCAGGGTCATTAATCTCCTGCACAATAACTTCCAAATCGCCCAATGTATCATTATGAATAATCACCCCATCTTCATCGAGTGGAGCATCCTGTCTAAAAGCAAAAACAGTCCCATTTTCTTCCTGAATAGCGAAAGAAGCACATTTAGAATTAGATTTATTAAAATTTGAATTAAAATCCGTTTGATTTACAGTACTTGCACATATGCCCACCATCACAAACAGACAGATAATCAAGCATATAACCAGGAAAGTTTTTTTGAAATTCATACAATTTACACCAGATTTTAATTCAAGTGATAGATATTATATTCAACTAGCTACATAACATTTGCGACAAATATAGAAAAAAGTAAAATTAATGGATTAATACTTAAAACAAGTGCTTGTTTTTTTAGAATAACAATTATTACAACTTTGACAAATTGCTACTCCCTCACCATTTGCTTTCCAATCTGCTAAAAAGTCAGCTTGTGCCACAAATGGTTTTGACATTGAAACAAACTCAACATTGGAGTTATTCAGCACATCATTAATCTTAGCCATTTCCCTTAAAGATCCTCCCAGAACTACAGGAATGTCAACTGCATCAATCAAATCATCAACATATATTAAAAATGGATGTTTAACGCCTTTGTCATAAATTTGAGAGATTGTACGTGCGGTTAACTGAATACTGTCCGCACCGGCCTTTTCAAGCTCACGGGCAATAGCTATACTTTCATCTGCAGTCATTCCACCTTTTCTAACGTCCCACGGATTGATTCTGCAACTTACATGCATAACCATAGTCTTTTTAATGACTTTAATGATTTCAGATGAAATTCTCACACGATTTTCCGTATTTCCACCATATTTATCTTCTCTTTGATTGAAATAGGGATTCATGAAACGAGCCAGATAAAAATTATTTCCCATATTGATTTGAATTCCATCGAATCCTGCAAATGAGAATTTTTTAGCAGCCATAATAACTTCTGCCTGCAATTTTCTAATGCCTTCGGGGGAAATGTCATTAGCCTCCACCTTTTGATTTTCACCATCATCATAGTAGAAAAATGCTAATTGGCCTAAAATTGGAACATCGTATTCATGAACAATACCAGTAACAGTCTGATAATCTTTCATAAATCCTTTGTAGTTCATATTTGTTGAATAAGGGAAAAATCTATCCTTGTGGTCGAGTGCAAATATTTCAGATACTATCAAACCGGTACCGCTACTTGCGATTTTCTCATATCTGTCAAAAATATCAGAAGTTAAAAATCCTCCTTCTTCAGTTTCTGTTTCCCAGGTACCTGTTCTAACAATTCTGCTGTTAAGTTTAAAATTAGCAAATTGACACTCATCAAAAATATCCTTCATAATATCACATAAAAAATAGTTAAAAAAAAATAAATAAATGGATTATTCTGGTTTGATAACCATTAATCCACCATCAATAGCAACTGCATCACCCGGTTCTACGAGAATGTCAGTGACAACACCATCATATTCAGCTTCGATGTTGTTTTCCATTTTCATAGCTTCGATAACGCAAATTGAATCTCCTTTAGTTACTTTATCTCCAACTTCAACTGAAAGTTTAATTATCATACCCTGCATTGAGGACAGTACAGTGTTTTCATCATATTCAGTTTCTTCATCATCCTCTCCTGATTCAACAACACCTGTAGGCAATATAGTTACTTCAAAAATATCTCCATCAACATCAACGGTATATTCTGTTGGAATAACATCCTTTACATCAGGGTCAGTAATTGGAGGGCAAAGAGGTTCCTCTTTAGCATTACCTTCAAGGAATCTAGGAGCAATTGGAGGATATAATGCATAAGTCAAAGCGTCTTCATCAGATTTGACAAATCCTTTTTCTTCCCCTTCTTTTTTGAGTTTTTCGAATTCAGGTTCAAGTAAATCAGCAGGCCTGCAGGTTATTACTTCCTCATCACCAATAATCTGTTTGGAAATTTCCGGATCTACCGGTGCAGGAGATTTACCATACATTCCTTTCATGTATTCTTTCACTTCGTTGGATACAGTTTTATATCTTTCTCCACCCAATACGTTCATTACAGATTGAATACCTACAATTTGACTTGTAGGAGTTACAAGAGGTGGGTATCCCATGTCTTTTCTAACTCTTGGCATTTCATCCAAAACATCATTGTATCTATCAATAGCACCTTGTTCTTTAAGCTGTGAAATAAGGTTTGAAAGCATACCACCAGGTATCTGATATAAAAGCACATCTGTATCAACACTTTCAGAAATTGGGTCAAGAATACAGTGATATTTTTCCTTAATCTGTTCGAAGTATTTTTTAATATGAGTTAATAAGTTTAAATCAAGACCTGTGTCAAATTCAGTTCCTTGAAGAGCTGCAACAATACTTTCAGTAGGAGGTTGGCTTGTTCCCCAAGCGAGAGGTGAAATTGCTGTATCCAAAATATCAACACCTGCCTGACATGCGGCATAATAACTAATCGGAGTCATACCACTAGTACAGTGACAGTGCAAATCGACAAGCAAGTCTGTTTCTTCTTTTAATTTTGAAACAAGTTCATAAGCAGCTGTAGGAGTTATTAACCCCGCCATATCTTTGATTGCTACAGAATCACAATCGAGTGCTTCAAGATCTTTTGCAAGCTCTACAAAATCATCCAAAGTGTGAACAGGACTTATGGTGTAACTAATAGTTCCTTGTACATGTGCCCCTTGATCTTTAGCTACTTTAATTGATTTTTCCATGTTCCTTATATCATTTAAAGCATCGAAAATTCTGAAAATATCTACACCATTTTCATAAGACTTTTCAACAAATTTTGTTACAACATCATCAGGATAGTGTTTGTAACCTACCAAATTTTGCCCTCTTAAGAGCATCTGGATTGGAGTTTTGTTAAATTCAGATTTTAATTGCCTTAATCTTTCCCATGGATCTTCATCTAAATATCTTATACAAGTATCAAAAGTAGCTCCACCCCAAGCTTCGACAGAGAAATATCCCACATTATCCATCGCTTCAGCAATAGGAATCATGTCCCTAGTTCTCATCCTAGTTGCAAGTAAAGATTGGTGAGCATCACGAAGTGCTGTTTCTGTAAATCTCACTTTTGCCATTATATTACACCTCTTTTAATTTTTAATTATAACTAATCTTAAAATATCCAACTATAATATATGTTTTTTGTATTATATAAATTGGTAATATAAAAAACTTTAAACAGGAAAAAAAGAGGTTGAAAAAATATTTAAAAAAAAAGTTAAAAAATTGAAAAATTATCTTTCCAATTCGCCGGAAATGAATTTTTCAACATTTTCATATGCTTCATCATCAGTGTATTGAACCGGAGGATGTTTCATGGTATAGGAAGATATGGAAGTTAACTGTCCACCAATACCTCTTTCCAAACCGATTTTACAACATCTTACTGCATCAATAACGCATCCTGCAGAA
This sequence comes from Methanobrevibacter sp., assembly GCF_045116495.1. Taxonomy (GTDB): domain Archaea; phylum Methanobacteriota; class Methanobacteria; order Methanobacteriales; family Methanobacteriaceae; genus Methanocatella. Next base: position 4,635 of record NZ_JBGULU010000087.1, read on the forward strand.
TTCGGAGAGTCCTCTACACTTAACCTGAGTTCAATGTTCATTGGAACATCACCAAATGTACGTCCTTCCATTCTAAGGAAACATAATTTGTTGTCATTTTGCCATGGGACATAATCACTTGGCCCTATATGAATATCTCTATCATCCATTCTCTCTTTTAAGACAGATTGGACCGCTTCAGTTTTAGATTCTTTCTTAGAATCCAATCTTTCACGATTAAGCATATTTAAAAAGTCAGTGTTACCACCAGTATTAATCTGATAGGTCCTATCTAATTTTACACCTCTATCCATAAATAAACTAGCTAGTGTTCTGTGAGTGATAGTAGCACCGATTTGAGCTTTAATATCATCACCAACAATAGGAATTCCTTTTTCTCTGAATTTTTTATCCCATTCATCATCACTTACAATAAATACAGGCATACAGTTCACATAGGCAATTCCCGCATCAAGAGCACATTGAGCATAATATCTTGCAGCCTCTTCAGATCCGACAGGCAAGTAATTTACCAATATTTCAGCACCGCTTTCCTTTAAAACATTGACAACGTCCACAGGTTCGGCATCACTAACTACAAAGGTATATTCATCATCATAATTTGACATGTGCTCAGCAACACCGTCCAAAACATGACCCATACTTACTTTAACATCATATTTAGGAATATCCTTCTGGAAAATTGTTGTACAATTAGGTTTTGCAAAGATTGCTTCATCAATTGTTTTTCCTACTTTTCTCTCATCAACGTCAAAAGCTGCAACAACTTCAATGTCACTAGGTTCATATCCTCCAATATCCCAATGCATAAGCCCAATTGCATCTTCTGGCTTTTTACCATCATAATAATGTATTCCTTGAATAAGTGAACTCGCACAGTTACCTATCCCTACAATAGCTATTTTAATCTTATTCAAATTTAACACCAGCTAATTAATTTAAATTAATAAAATCCTTAATAATTTAATTATACTTATAATACTTAATAAAACTATCCTATATTTACTAAAGTATAATTAATAATTAATTACTAAAATTATATTATAAGTTTATTCAAACCAAATATAGGAGAGAAAAATGAATCCATACATTGAGATATTAAGACCTGGAAATGCACTGATGGGTGCAATAGCTATAATTTTAGTAGCTATAATCGATAAAAGTTTCACAATACCTATAATACTTGCAATGCTTGCAGTATTTTTTGAAACAGCCGCAGGAAATGTTATAAATGACTATTTTGATTACAACATCGATTTGATTAACAAACCAGAAAGGCCAATTCCATCCGGAAGAATTTCACTAAAAGCCGGAAGAAATTACGGTTACCTTCTATTTGCGCTTGGAACAATTTGCGGATTTCTAATTAGTTTCTTAACAAACAACTGGATTCCGTTTGGCATTGTTTTAATAGCAGATGTTGTTCTTTACTTGTACGCCTCTAAATTAAAATCAACTCCCTTACTTGGGAATCTCACTGTTGGATTTATGACCGGTTTTGGATTTGTATTCGGCGGATTTACAATAAATAATCCAACAATAATAACCACTTCAATATACTTAGGGTTTTTCGCATTCGTTATGACAACTGCACGTGAACTGATAAAAGACATTGAAGATATGGAAGGAGATAAATCAGAAGGAGCTAAAACACTGCCGATTTTATATGGTGAAAAAATAACCGCACTTCTAGCAGTTATATTAATAATCATTGACTGTATACTGTGTCCATTACTATATTTCAACCATATTTTCAGTTTTTATTATCTAATCGTAATAGCTGTTGCAGTAGTCCTGTTTATCTATTCAGCAATATTGATTATCAGAAAACAGGATAGGCTGACCGCAGGCAAAGCTTCAAAATATTTGAAAATTGGAATGTTGATTGCATTTGTATCATTTATATGCGGGTCATTTTAAAGAGGAGATTAAATGAATTTTAATGAACATAAAAAAGATTTAATTGCAATATCTTCATTATTAATTATAGTTATTGCAATTACACTACTATTATTTAATATTGATGGAAAGGCCGGAGTTTATTATGTTCGGGATGTTTTTTTCTATTTGAATAATGCGCTATTTTATGCAGGTTACGATATCGGACTTGTAAATACAAGAGGATTGTCCCCACTAATTCCAATGATAACCTCAATATTTTTCAGAATGGGATTCATATCCGATTATACAATAATAGCCGTTAGCAGTTCCTTTTATATATTTGCGGCACTTGGAATGTATTTATTGTTAAGACTAAGATTTGATGAAGTCTTAAGTTTTACCGGTTCAATGATCTTATCAACATTCCCTCTAGTGATTGTATGGATTACAAAAGGAATGATAGACATTCCAGGAATGTGTTTGTCAATCTGGGCAATTTATTTCATGATACTGGCATTTAGAAAAAACACCAAGTTTCTTTATATTGCATTCCCGTTAATCATTCTTGGATTTTTTGCAAGGTATACTGTTCTGCTAACTGTCCCCGCATTATTAATTCAATTTTTATTGGTTGATGACCCTATAAATTACATCAAAACCAATATTAAAGACATAATTATAGGAATGGGTGCTGGAGCATTAGTATTTGCAATTTTTATTGGGATTTATTCATATTTAAATATCGGACTGTTTTTCGTATCTCAGGGAAACGACATTACAAATTCAACATATAATGCATTAGTTACACCCAATAACGTATATTACTACATTAAAAACTTTTTAATATACTTAGGAACTTCAAATTTCATTCCATACTCCTTAAAGCCTGGAGCATTCATCGTTGAAGAAATGCGTTGGGTTGGAGGTTATCCTTCCATAATATCATATATCCTGACTGCAATCCTTTTTGTCGGAATCATATTATATTTTACAAAATTATTCTCAAGGAAAAACAGAGAAATATTGAAAAATGAAAATAAAAAACTAAAATTGGCAATATTTATTATCGGATTAATTGTATTTTTAATTACATATCTGAATGTGTCAATAGTCCTATCCATAGCTTTCATCTCAATTTCATTACTGGCACTTTATAAATGGCTGATTAAAGCAGAAATGGACGATTTTAATTTAGATTCCATAATGTTTTATTGGATGGTTATCAATTTCATATTCATTACATATTACCATGTTAAAGTAGACAGGTATTTTATGCCAATACTTCCGGTTATCGCATATTTTGTAACATTATCCCTTTCATTAATCTTTGATAAATTTAAAGAAAACAAGCACATGGACAAAATTAAAATAGTTGTGCCGATAGGTTTGATCTGCATAATCCTATTAAGCATAGGCATTGCTACCGTTTCAAACTCTCCTCATACTTTTGATAATCAGATGCATCCTAATTTCATGACTGCGGCCAATGAAGAAAAAGCTGTTGGAGCATGGTTAGTTGAACATGACCCGGATTATTTAAATAAAACAATTTGGGCAGATAGGGGTGGAGACATGTCATTTATACTGAAAAAACAAATTCCATCCTATGAAAAAACATCGGATGCCGCCAATTTTACTGACGAAATGGTGAAAAATAAAGTTACATACTTCATTTCAAAAGACAACAAAACAATTGGCGAACCATATGTTAAACTATATCAAAATGGAGAAGTTTACTTATATTATTATGATAAAGGAAAGTAATCAAGGCACAATAATTAAAAAAAATGATTCTAATTAAAAATCATCAGATAAATTAATTAATTTATCAGTGAAAAACATGATTAATTAGAAAGATATATAATAAAAAAAATAAAAAAATAATAGCATAATTGAAATTATAAGAGGATAATATGAAAGTTGTATGCTGTAAGAACTGTGGTGCAAAATACCAACTCGATGATGATGACGACATCACTACATTCGAGTGTTCTTCATGTGCAGGTGACCTAGAATACTTGGAAGAATATTCTGATGAAGAATCCAACTCCCATTCCTCATTTATCAGTTCATTTAAGTATGATAACTCACATATCGTTCAATGTGAGGACTGTGGATTGAAATTTAAAATCAAAAGCAGCGATAGCATACTTGACTATGAATGTGATAGTTGTGGAGGTTCTTTAAGATATCTTGATGATGAATTAAATAAAGAACTGGACAATTATATTGAAGAAAGGAGAAAACAAGTTCAAACCATCGAAAGAGAATCCAAACCCCAAGAACCAACATCTGAAGAAGAACAATCAGAAGATAACACCCGCTCCTTCAAGTCATTAACTAACAGATTAGAAAACTTCTTCTCTGAAGAAAACATGCTTGAAATCGCTGAAGACGAGAAAAAAGAGCAAGAACTTAAAGAGGAAGAAGAAAAAAATTCTAAAACTGCTAGAACAACAATTCCTCAAGCTGTTTTATCAAAATTTGGAAAAGAATTCGCTCTACCAAAAACTAATGATTATAATATATTGAAAAATTACCTTAAGGATGAATTTTTCAAAGGAATGAACGAATATTATCCGGAAAATGTTGAAAAACCTACTGAAAGATCATTAGGAGGGTTCATCGATAGACTTAGTATCCCTGAACCTGATGCAGGAACTGGATATTTAGGCTCAAATGACTTCGATATTAAAGACATGGATACAAATACCACTATTCTTCTTATCGGAGCCGTAATTTTCATTCTAAGTATCATTGAAATATTGTTAATAAATAGTGGTGTTGGAATAGTTGCTTTATTTATCGGAGTAATTATCTTATGTTATGGTATTTATAAGACTAGAGATGTGAAAGAAACCGAAAAAAGAACAAGAATTATCAGAGAACACTTGTTAACTTTACCTGAAGAGTTTTATGTATTCTACAATGTAAAAACTCCAACATCAAACTCTAGTATAAACCATTTAGTCGTAGGTCCAACTGGAATTTATGCTCTTCTCTCACAGAAATACAATCCTAAACTTAGATTAGAATCAGAGAATGAAAATTTAAATTTAATCGGATCAAGCGAATTAGATGAAGATAAGATTGAAGAGTTTACAACTTCCGAAAATGTAAGCAAATTCAGATACACAACTAAACAGGCTAAATTCTCACAAGACAATAAAGTCAAACAAAAAGCCTTAAGCTTAGGTGAAGATTTAATTAACTTCCTTAACGACAATAACATTAAAAACTGCTTTGTTGAACCTTTAGTTGGATTCATTAACAATGAAGTGGTTGTAATAAATATGCCTTTAACTGATGAAGACTTATTTATTGAAGAGTTATTAAATCAAATCCAAACAAGTACTATTAAATTAGATTCTGAAACAATTGACAAATGTGCTGTTTTAATTAACAACTATTCTGCAGATTGTTCTTCAGAAATTTAATTTCTTTTTTTTATTATTTTAAAAATTCAAAATGAATTAAAGAATCTTCAGAGATATCCTTGCAAGCCTCTTTTCCGACAACATCCTCAACCTGTGATGGTGAAATTCCAGTGCCTGGTCTTTTAAAGGCAATATCCTCTTTTTTTATGACATCTCCCTTTTTAATATTTTTATTGGCAACGATTGATTTTCTAAGTTCTCTTCTGGCTAAGGATTCACAAATCAAAGGCTGTTTATTCATACGCCCGTTGATTTTAGATAAAAATAGAACATTTCTCTTGAAAGTGATTACATCATCACCGTCCATTGCAAAACTTGAATCCAATCCTTTTAAGTTTTTATCGAATGTGAAATGTTTTTCAATGACAGTTGCCCCATAATTAACTGCAGTTGTTAAAACCATCATGTTTTCATCAGGTTTTGTGTGATCAGAATATCCAATTTCATAATCTGGGAAATTTTGTGCCAAATCCTTAATCATCAGCAGATTTGCATCAGCATACTCTGTTGGGAATGATAAAATTGAATGCATTATTACAACATCACATGTAGAGACTTCTTCAATAGCCCTAATGGCACTTTTAATCTCAGCTAAGGTTGCTCCGCCAGTAGCAAGCAATATTGGCTTGTTTTTACATGCAATATATTTAATAAATGGAATATTTGTTAAATCAGAAGATCCTATCTTAAAAATATCCATAAATCCATCAAGATAATCGGCGGATTCAAAATCATGGGGAGTTGACAAAAAGACCATGCCAATTTCTCTGCAATATGCAGCCAGTTCCTTAAACTCACCGACACCGAACTTATCATATTTTTTTATAGAATCATAATATGAATTAGGAGAATCAATATCCAAATCTTTAAAAGCGGACACATCTCTTGAAATAAGATTTTCAACCATGTATGACTGAAACATCACTGCATCAATACCGCAGGACTTAGCTTCCTCAATCAGAAATTTTGCAGATTCCAAATAGGATATTTTTTCCGCATCTGCAAATTCGAATAAATTAATGCTGATATCTGCAATTAAAAATGGAGTTTTATTGAATATCTTCATAATCTGACCTTTTAGAAATTTTATTAAACTCAAATTTACGGTATTCTTCTTCAACAACAGATGTAATATTTTCAAATCCATATCGCAAATCAATGGACAACATTCTTTCATGCAACTGTCTTCTTAATTCATAATCGTTTACAAGGTTAATAAATTCATCAATTATATCCTGTTTTTCCACGACCTCTCCAAGGCCCAGATTAATGAATCCATTGTTTTGAGATACAAAAGAGTGAGTTTCTTCCCTAACGTCATTACATAAGCATATTGTCGGAATACCGATTGAACAAATCTCATATATTGATTTATTTGCAGAAGTGAAAATAATATCTGCCTTAAACATGAATTCACTTATATTTGTAACGTTTCTATATATCTGAATTAAAGGATTGGACTCGTATTTAGAGATAAGTTCCTCCAAACCTTCATAACCTAAACCGACAATCACGTCAATTCTTCCATTATAATTAGTGGATAATATTGAATCAATTACAAGTTCTGTTAAATTATGAGTATCTTTACCTCCAAATGCAACCAGAACCCTGTTTACATCATTTGTAATTATTTTTGCAGGCTGGTAATAAAATTCATCGTTTAAAATGAAATATTTATATCCAGTAAACACATTTTCTTCAGACAAATCATGCTCATATAAATCATCAAAAACGACATCAGCAATTCCGCTTCCTACACCTAAATCTTCAAAATTAACTACAAAATAACCATGTTCCTTTAAATCAGAAATGTACTCTTCAGAAGTGTCAAGAATATCATTTACAACTATATGAGGACCATATTCATTTAAAATCTTAAATAAATCTCCTAAATCCTCATAGATTTTATAGGAATAGTTGGACTTACATACAATATCAACACCCAATTGATAATGTTCATCAACCAAAAATAAGACTTCATGAAATACCAATTTAGAAGCTATTGCCAAACATCTGTCAATATGGTTTGTTCCAATTTCATTTGACGCATTTACGACAAGAGCTATTTTTTTCTTTCGCAAGTAATTTTCAGCAAGCCACCAGTCTTCATAAGTTTCAATGTTTACGCTTTCTTCACGGGAAACCTCAACAATATCAATATTAGTGCCCAAACGTGAATTTTCCTGAACAAAATGTCGCCTGGTTGCTAAAATAGCCCCAGTTTCCTTAAAAGATTTTGGTAAATCCTCACGATTGGCTCTTTCAATGTAATTTGGGAAATATCTTTGATGATTTTCATCATATCCCCAACTTAAATGCCTATCATCAACGACAGAAATAACACTATCAAGACTAAAGTCTTCAAATTTTTCTATTGATTCATCCAATGTTTCAGTTTTGATTAAAGGGGATGTAGGCTGAAGTGTAATTACAATATCATATTCATCAAAAGCCAATTTTTCTTTTTGAATCATTGCATCATGAATAACCGGATCCAGAAGTGCATCATCGTTAGATAATTCTTCAGAACGTCTAACAACACTCGCTCCAAATTTTTCAGCTATTAATGCAATTTGTGAATCATCAGTAGTTACAACAACATCATCAACATATTGAGATGCCTTCGCTACTTCAATAGAATAAGAAATGAGAGGTTTATTATCAAGTAACCTCAAATTCTTGCGGGGAATTCCCTTTGAACCTCCTCTGGCTGGAATAACAACTAAAATCATATTATTATTAAACATATCTGATCACTTGAAAATATAATAAAATATAATTAATCCAATAGTATAATATATTACTTGTAATATAATATTAAATCTTCGGTGTAAATATGAATATGAGAAATATGTCTGAAAAGTTAATAGGGAAAATAAATGAATTAGCAACCCCCGTTAAAATAATGCACGTGTGTGGTTCTCATGAACATACCATAATGGAAAATGGAATAAGAAGCTTATTGCCTGACGATGTGGAAATCATTGCAGGTCCCGGATGTCCAGTCTGTGTTGTCCCATCACGTGAAATTGATGAAGCATTGGAACTTATCGACAGAGGAGTTACAATCACAACCTTTGGAGATATGTTAAGAGTTCCAGGTTCTGAAAGATCTCTTGCAGATGCTAAAGCAGAAGGAGGAGATGTTAGAGTTGTTTACGGTATCAACAGAGCTATTGAAATAGCTGAAAAAGAAGACAATGAGGTTGCTTTTATATCAGCAGGATTTGAAACAACAGCACCTACAACAGCTGCAGAACTTCTTGCCACCCCTCCTGAGAACTTTTCAGTACTTTCATGCCACAGACTTATTCCTCCAGCAATCGATTTTTTAATCAATTCAGGAGAAACAAGTTTAAATGCATTAATCCAACCGGGACACGTCTGTACAATAATTGGAACAAAACCATTCGAATACTTCTCAACTGACTTTGGAATACCTCAGGCCGTAGCGGGATTTAATCCATTAGACATTTTAATGTCAGTTTATATGATTTTAAGACAAATTCACAATGAAACACCGAAAATTGAAAATGAATACAAAAGAGCAGTTAAAGAAGAAGGAAACGTTATTGCACAAGAAATGATTGAACAAGTATTCGATGTTACCTCAAGAGAATGGAGAGGATTTCCCAAAATACCAAATTCAATCCTTGAAATCAAAGATGAATTTTCAGAATTTAATGCTCGTGAAAAATATGATATTGAAGTTAAAGATGTTAATGAGGCACCAAAAGGATGTATTTGCGGACCAATTTTAAGAGGACTTGCAAGGCCTGAAGACTGCAAGCTATTTAGAAAAGCATGCAATCCACTACATCCAATCGGAGCATGCATGGTAAGTAAAGAAGGAACATGCAATATCGCACACAGATATTCAAGAGGATAATATGACAATAGAAGCAATAGCAGTAGACATAGATGGAACAATTACTGATGATGAAAGAAAAATCTGCATATCCGCAATTGAAGCATTGAGAAAAGCGGAAGAAGCAGGAATACCAACAATAATAGTTACAGGAAATGTTGTAAACTACGCATATGCTACAGAAGTCCTTATTGGATGCAGTGGCGGAATCGTTTGTGAAAATGGAGGAGTTGTTTTTAAAGAAGGAGAAAACAACAATGCAGTTGAAACTCTAGTTGAAAAAGATTTTGTAAGTTCTGCCGAAAACCATTTAAAAGAAAAATTAGGTAAAAAATTCGACATCCACGCTTCTCATGACAACATGTACAGATTGACAGAAACCGTATTTTATAAAACTCTTGCAAGGGAAGAGCTAGAAGAAGCTTTAAACGATTTTAAATATCGTGATGAAATTGAAATTTATGACAGCGGCTTTGCACTCCACGTAACCGACAAGAGAGTAAATAAAGGAACTTCACTCAGATACTTATGTGAAAGAAACGGAATAAACATGGAAAATGTAATGGCTATTGGAGACAGTCAAAATGATGAGGATTTCCTGAAAGAGGCAGGTTACAAAATAGCTGTCGGAAATGCAGAAGACAAATTAAAACAGATAAGCACATACACCTGTGAAAAAATGTATGGAGACGGAGTAGCCGAAGCCATTGAAAAATTTGCCCTATAGTGATAATATGATATACGAACTTTCTCAAAAAGCTAAAAAAGCAGTTGAAAATAATTGTGATGCTTACGAAATATACATTGATGAAACAAAACTCATAGAACTCGACTCCAAACAGGATGAATTAAATTTTGCAAAAGAAGAAATTGATTTGGGAATTGGAATCAGAGTAATTAAAGATGAAAAACTTGGTTTTGCATTCACATCCAACATGGACAAAATAGATGAAACCGCAAATCAGGCAATTGAAAATACAAAATTAAATAAAAAGGATGAAAATAGCTCATTTGCTGAAGTTGGAAAAGTATGCGAAGTCAAGGATGTTTATGACAACAAATTTAACAATCTCGACCTTGATGAATCAGTAGAACTTTTAAAGACTGTCATTGCAACCGCAACTGACAGCGGATGTGACGTGACAGGGTCCGGTTTTTCTGCAAGTGAAGGAAGAAGTTTAATCATTAACTCTAACGGAGTTTCTATAGAAAATAAAGGAACTGGATTTGGAATAGGCCTATCAGTCACCATCCAAAAGGAAGGGCAAATTGCAACCGCATATAATTCACAATCCTCAAGATTCTTTGATATTGATGGAGTCAAATTAGCCAGCGAAGTCTGTGATTTGGCTAAAAGTTCCCTTGACACAAAACCTATTGAAACTGATGATTACAGTGTTGTTTTGGATTATTATGCTGCAACTGGACTTTTGCAAACATTTTTAGGTGCATTCAATGGTGAAAATGTAATGAGAGGCAGATCAATTTTAAAAGATAAAATTGGTACAGAAATTGCCAATCCAACTCTTTCAATCATTGACAATCCCCTTTTGGACAAAGGAATGTACACTACAAAATGTGACGGAGAAGGAAGTGTTTCTCAAAAAACTGATTTAATCAAAGAAGGAGTTTTAAACTCATTCATTTACGACATTTACACTGCAAATAAAGAAAACGTTAAAACAACATCAAACGGATATAGGGGCTCTTATCTTACAACTCCTATGATTAGCCCAAGCAATTTGGAGTTTAAGTTTGGTGAAATGAGAGATTTGTCTGAAATTGACAAAGGTGTTTTAACAACCAGCGTACTTGGAGCCCATACAGCAAATCCTATTTCAGGCGATTTTTCTGTTGAAGCAAGTAACGCATTTAAAATAGAAAATGGGGAACTAACAGACCCTATCAATAAAGCTATGATTTCTGGAAATGTCTTTGAAATTATGAAAAAAGTAGAAGGTTTAAACTCAGAAATTAAACAATATGGCTCATACATTATTCCTAAATTATTAGTGCATGATTTAAGAGTAGTGGGCCAATGAATTAAAAAAAAGAAAAATTAAATCTTTTTTAATTTTTCTCTATATCTGTCAATTGTATCCTGTTTGTAATCAATGGACATATATTCAGAAAGCAATTCTTTATTTTTATCAAAATCTTTTATTTTTTGTTTGGCAATCATATCAATGTCTTTATCTAATTTTTTTATTTGATTTTCAAAAGCATACTCTGATTTTCTTATGTTATAATTAGATTTGCGAGCAATATTTTCAAGTTCTTTATCAAAATCAATTTCCTTCTTTTTAGACATTTTACCATCCTCACATTTCAATGATTGGCAATTGAATTTCGGTTACAAAATCATTTTCATCTTCACAGTTATGGAAATTCTTTATTAAAACTTCCTTAGGAGATCCGATAATATCATAATGGTTTTTTTGAGCGACTTCAACTAGCTCTGCATATGTATCCATAATATTGTCTGTTGAACCAAAGTGTTTTCCGGCTAAAACTTTGTGTTCAATCATGTCGACAACACGAATTATGTCCTTTTCATCTGCATCCTCTTTAATAACAATGCTTACATCGTAAACAGCATCTCCCTCATTAACTTCATGTCTTGGTGAGAAATAAACAATGAAAGGTTCGCCTTCAGTTTCAATTTCATCAGCATCAACCCAACCCATCAATTTAGAAACCAATATTTCTAAATCTGTGATTGGTCCTTTATAATTAATAACTCCTAATTTTTGATCTGGAATAATTTTTACTTCACTTTCCATTTTTACACCTAAAAATAAATATAAATTTAATTAAATAAATAAACTTCTACTTCTTCACCTTCATCAACCAACTCAACTAATTTCGGAATTTTAACATATCCGTCAGCTGTAGAAAGTGAGAAAATTGCTCCTGAATCTTTGAATATTGGTTGTACGTTTTCACCATCAACTTTAACAAGCTGATATTGCATTCTTCCAACCTGTGAGTGGATTCTTCTAGTAATTTTTCCTTTAACGGTTTCTAGTTCAAAGTCTTTATCGATTCCTGCCAATTTTGTTAATGGCTCGGCTACGAATGCATTGAATATCATTAAAGCAGAAACCGGATTTCCAGGAAGTCCAATGACAATTTTACCATCAATTACGCCTACAATAGTCGGTTTACCCGGCTGGACTGAAATTCCATGAATATGGACCTCACCCAATTCATCCAAAACATGCTTTAGGACATCACCAAGACCTGCTGAAGTTCCTCCTGAGCAAAGAAGAACATCAACATCTTTCAGGGATTCTATGATTTTTTCCTTTACCTCATTGTAGTCATCTCTCATGACCCCCAAGAATTTTGCATCTGCGCCACAGGAAACTGCATCGTTTTTAATCATACCCCCATTTACATCATAGATTTTTCCATATGGCAAATCTTCCCCCTGAAGAGTAATTTCATTACCTGATGAAAGTATACCAACTGTTGGTTTTTTATAAACTTCTATGGTTTCAAAGCCCTGGGAAAGTAAAACTCCAATTTTTCCAGGATTTAAAAAATCCCCTTTCTTTAAAATCAGATTTCCCTCTTCAATATCAGAGCCTTTACGGGCGACATCCTGGAACGGAGTTGCAGTCGTAAGCAAACTAACTTTACCTTCAGCTTTTTCTGCATATTCAACCATCACTACAGCTTCGGCACCTTCAGGCATGGCTGCTCCTGTACTGATTTCTATGCATTTGCCTTTTTCAACCTTTTTATCAGTGACTGAACCTGCCTCCAAAAAGTCAATGACCTCCAATGTATTTGGAGATTCTTCTGAAGCTCCGAAACTGTCTTCTGCAAGTATTGCAAAACCGTCTTTTAAAGCTTTGTTAAAAGGCGGGAAATCCATTCTGGAATAAACATCATCAAATAAAATCCTTCCATAAGATTCAGTAACATCAATTTCTTCACTTTGTGGTTTTAGATTTTCATTGAATAAATTTTGAATAATATCAATAGCTTCATCGCATTCTTTAATTTTTAAAAATTCAGTTCCCATAATTACCACTTATATAAAATCCAATAAATTAATATATAATATATTAATAAATATATAAATAATTTAATCTTATGGAGAAATGTATTACATTTTTGGAGGAGAGTATTTGTCAAGACCTAATAACAATCAACAACAAGAGTATAGAAGGGTGAGAACTCCTAAAAAAGGAGAAATACCTGGAGTAGTTGAACAAATTATGGGACACGGAAAATTAAAAGTCCGCTGTGCTGATGGAAATATAAGAATGACTAGAATCCCTGGAAAAATGAAAAAACGTATATGGATTCGTGAAGGAGACGTAATCCTTGTAAAACCATGGGATTTCCAATCTGATGAAAAAGCTGATGTAATTTGGAGATACACTAAAACCGAATCAAATTGGCTTGAAAGAAAAGGCTACTTGAAAATGTAGTCTCACTACTTATTTTTTTTGATATCAATGGATTCCAAAATAGCTAAAGCTGATAAGGCTCACGAAAAACTGCATTCCAGAAAAAGAAAAAAAGACAGTTCAGACAGGAAAGTTGGGAATGAAATTTTCGATAAGCTGACTTTGGAAACATTATATAAATTAGCTAATCAGGGATACATTGACGTTTTAAACGGCGCTATAAGTACAGGCAAGGAAGCCAATGTGCTTACAGGCATTACCGATGAAGAAGATTATGTTGCTGTCAAAATTTACAGAATAGCAACATCTGATTTTAAAAAAATGGATTACTACCTTAAAGGTGATCCAAGATTTAACATTAAGACCAAAAATAAAAGAAAAATCATCTATTCCTGGGTTACAAAGGAGTTTAAAAACCTGACAAGACTGTATGATGCCGGAGTTAATGTTCCGAAACCTCATACAAGCTCCAACAACGTTTTGATAATTGAATTTATTGGAGATGAAAACGGAAATCCCGCCCAACCTGTCAGGAATCAACCACCTGAAAATCCTGATGAATTTTTCAATAAATTGCTGGTTCAGCTTAAATTGTTTGTAAGAGAAGCGAAATTGGTTCATGGAGATTTATCCAACTACAACATTTTAAATCTGGATGAAGAACCAGTCATTATTGACGTTTCACAGTCCGTTGTGCTGGACAATCCAATTTCAAAGGAACTTCTAGAAAGAGACATCAACACGCTTGTTCGTGAGTATACCAAATTAGGCGTCAAAACCAGTTTTAAAGAAATTTGGGAATATGTTGACCCAAAATTTTAGAAAAAAATAATTTTAAATTAAGTTAATCACGAACTTTCCCATAAATGCTTTTTTTAATATTGTCAATGAATTCCTTTTCATCATCAGTCAAATCAACATCATCATGATCGTCCTTTCTGGAACGTCTCATACGAATTATAAAAACCAAAATTAAAATTAATAAAAAGGACAACATGCTGGCTATTGGTGATATGAAAGCCAGTACAAGTGATATCAGTGAACTGATGACCGGTGCCAACAGTATATAGAATAATGTTAATGTAACTCCTTTAAGACGTAATTTTAAATTAGGCAATTCAATGCCATCACTATAATCCTTTATTGCAGTTTTAATTTCCTCTTTTTTGTCGAAATAATCTTTAAAATTATTTCTGAGCAGCAACACGAAAATTATTATGTATAATAAACTGATTATCAATATCAATAATGAAAAGAATACATTAACAATAGTATATTTATAGAATTTGAAAAGAAATCCTGTTGCAAATGGGATTAAACAGACGGCAGCCATTGAAAACATATTCAGCAGCAATATGCCGTAACTAACTTTTTTGAAATTAAAAAGAATAATAGTGTTTTCCCAAAAATTATATACAAGGTAAAAACTTATGAAGTATATTAAAATGGACGGCGCCAGATAATTTATGAAATAATCGTTTAAGGCAACACCTGAAGATATATCAGTTATTGTCGGAACCGCAATTTCTAAAACAAGAATTGTCATGGCAATTGCAAAAACACCATCTGTAATCGCAGAATGCCTATCACTTACCAGATTAATAAAATCATTTTTTGCCATCAATAATAAATACTGTCTTTTATGTTATTTAATTATTATGCAAGTGTTATGAGTATTAATAAATGAAATTCAAAAACAATATTAAATATTAAGGGTTTATGCCCTCAAACAATACGTTCATTATATCATCAGCATAAGGAATTGTTTCAAAACCAAGGTCCTTATCGTATATTTTCCACAGTATAACTGACTGGAACAACACACTGAAACACATTATTGCTAAAGATTTTGGGTTAATATCTTCCCTTACTATTCCATTATCAATTTGGAATCTAAAGAATTCCTCCAATTTATTGAGGATCACATCAGTGACTTCTGAAATTAAATTTTTTTTCTCGGAAACTCCCCTTACTTCTTCCATAGCTACTTTAAGTATGCTGAAATCTTCATCTGAAAGATTCAATATGCCATAAAAGCTAATCTTAAGATATTCCTCAATAGTTTGATCCTCATCAAAAACAAAAATCTCTTCCAGCGTATTGATTAATATTTGCAGATAATATCTCTTTGTAATTTCAATTAGATTTTTCTTGTTTTCGAACTTTCTAAATAGGGTTACCTCATTTACACCTGCTTCAGCAGCTATCTTTTTAGTTGTTGCCTTTTCAGAGCCGTCTTTTTGAAGAAGTTTAAATGTTGCAGATACAATTTTTTCACTAGTGCTATCTAACTCCAAATCCATGATACTTTATTTTTAATTTATACTAAATAATTGTTTACATATTTAATTAAAAAATGAAAAATTTTTAATAAGATATTTTCTTTGAAAAATAGTATAGACTTAAAGTTTAAATACCAATTTTTATAAAAACATTTAAAGATTTGAAAATAAATAAATAAAATTGATTCTAATTAAAAAAGGTGAAAATTATGCCGGAAACAGATTATCTAAAAATACCACAAAATAGAGTAGGGGCATTAATTGGAAGCAATGGAAAAGTTAAAAAATCCATTGAAAATGCAACTGGAACCATCTTAGACATTGACAGTGACGATGGTACAGTTTATATCACACCTAGAGAAGATATGGAAGATCCATTAGGAGTATGGAATGCAAATCATATTGTAAAGGCAGTAGCAAGAGGATTCAACCCTGAAGTTGCTTTAAAATTAGTTAGTGATGACATTTACCTGGAAGTAATCAGCTTACCATTATACATTGGAAAATCAAAAAAGGCCCTTGCAAGACATAAAGGAAGAATTATCGGGAAAGACGGTAAAACCCGCGAAATAATCATGGAAATGGCCGAAGTTGACATGGCAGTTTATGGAAAAACTGTTTCATTGATTGGTGAGATGGAAAACATCATGATTGCAAAAGAAGCTATTGAAATGATTATAAACGGATCAAGACACAAATCAGTCTATGGCTTCCTGGAACATAAAAAAGAAGATTTGAAATTAAAAGAATTCAAAGACCTAGTCGGAATCGAAGATGATAAAATCGAATTTAAAGATGGAATCGACTTCGATGAAAAAAATTATTAGGAGTGAAACACTCCTAAACCCTATTTTTTAAATTATTCTGTAAACTGATACCATAATGTCATTTTTTCAGGGATGACAACAATACCTCTTTTAGCAAATAAATCCTTAAGCCTATACTTTCCAGTTACAATATTCGGATTATGTGCATTTTTACGAGCTTTTTTTCTATTTTCAGGTGAAATTAATTTTAGTTTACTATAACCTGAATCACGTGTAACCTTTACTGGTTCTTCATCATATGAAAAACTATTCATTTAAAAATCTCCTTGTTAATTTAATATTATTCAATTTATTATTTAAATTGATTAACAACAAATCTCCATATATCTGGTTAACATTATCTAACACCAAATATCCTTCATCAAATTCCAAATTTGCCTCTTCAAAGACAGAATCCAAATATGCCTCTGCATCTTCTCGAATTTCTTTAATTTCATCATCAAAAATTATTCCTTTTGATTCTAAAATCCATAATTCATTTTCTGATAAAATCAATTCATATTCTTCAAATTCAAGACCTAACATCTCAAAATTTTTTCCAGAAGGAGGAGAACAGAACTGTTTTGGATGATTATGAAGAGAAGCAATATTCCTTCCTTTCAAGGAATTTGGATATATCTCTCCAGTGACTTTATTCCACTCACCTTCATCAGCAAAATTGCAAGAAACAATATTGCCAGTATTGATGTCAAAGAAAATCAGGCATTCACAATCCAAATCAAATGTTTTTCTTCGAAACATATCAACAGTCCTAACCGCTTTTTTGGAAAATTCATCAGGTAAATCCTCTTTTGTAATTGGAGGAATAGACCAATTAATAGGAAGATGCCTATATCTCCCATATTCAACATCAGTTACTTTAACGCTCACCGGAATCAAAAATCCTCCTCGATTATCTCTTAACAATTCCTTATGGGATTTGATAAAACTGTCGAGGTGAAGTTTGTGTATAATATTGTTAATACTATTTTTCGAAATCATGACTAATCAATATGTTATTCAAATTATTTATACTGCTCAGTTTCAAAAAAGAACAATTTTACATTCTGAAAACAATTTTTCAATGCCAAACAACATTTTATTTAAATTGAGAAATATGGAATTTCCAATCCCAAAATCATAATCAAATAAATATTACATGTTTAAATCAATTTTAATGAAAGATTGCTATAAAAATTATGATGAATATAGTAAAACCTTATATACTTTAATCAATATATATAGATAACATAGTGTAAATACTATATTTTCTACATGTTTTTTAATTATTATTTTACCATATATTTAAACAAGACAGTTAGGGTAGGGTATAAATATTACTCATCAAATGCTCTCTCATTTAATTTAAATATAGTCATGATAATAAAATTAAACATACTTATTATAAGGAGGAAAAATTTTGGCACAAGACGAACAACAGATAGGACTTGACTGGGAAGAGGATTTTCAAAGATTAACCCCGTCACAGTTCTTTAGAAAAAACAAGCAAATGCTTGGATTTACAGGTAAGATTCGTTCTTTAACTATTGTTTTTCACGAACTGATTACAAACAGTTTTGATGCATGTGAAGAAGCTGGAATCTTGCCGGACATCGATATTGAATTGAAACGTGTCGATAAAGAACATTATATCTTAAGACATAAGGATAATGGGCCAGGTATTCCTGAAGATTATGTAATGCAAGTATACTGTATGATGTTTGCAGGTTCAAAATTCAGAAACATCCAATCCAGAGGACAACAGGGTTTAGGTTGTAGTGGTTGTGTGCTCTTATCACAGATGACCACAGGTAAACCAGCCCGTGTAATTTCATGCTATAAAGAAGGCGATGAAATTAAAGGAGTTAAAATGAAATTCCAGATGGATGTTGAAAACAACCGTGGAATTTTAATGGAAAGAGAAGATTATCCTGCAGAACAAACAGGTGTTTGTATTGAATTGCAATTCAAAGATGTTTCCTATTCCCTTGCCGAACAGGGTGCTTTTGAATACATCAGAAGAACCATGATTGGAAACCCACATGCAAAAATTACATTCAGAGATCCTACAGGACACAAATACATCTTTAAAAGAGCTGCAGATGTCGTTCCTGTACAGCCAAAAGAAGTATTGCCTCACCCTAAAGGTGTAAGTGCTGACGACTTAATGACCATGGCTAAAAATACAGACAGCAGAAGATATAAAAGTATGATGACTTCATCAATGTCAAGAATGTCCAACAAAAGGGTTGATGAAATCGCCCAGCTTACCGGAATCGACATGAACAAACGTCCAAAAGACATGACTTTCCCAGAAGCAGAGGCTATTGTACAATGCTTTAAGAAAATGAAATTCATGGCTCCTCCAACAGACGGACTCATACCTATCGGATCTGAACAGATTGAAAAAGGTATGAAACAAATCCTTAAACCTGAATTTGTAGCTACAATTACAAGAAAACCTGTCACATATGCCGGTGGTGTTTCATTCATTATTGAAGCAGGACTTGCTTATGGTGGAGATGCTGGAAGAGTTGTAAAAGAGCAAAGAAAATCAGAAATCATGAGATTTGCTAACAGAGTTCCATTGACATTCGATGCAGGAAGCTGTGCTATAACAGAAGCGCTTAAAAGTATTGACTGGAAACGTTATGGCCTCAGAGACATGGACAATACTCCATTAACTTTATTTGTAAATATTATCTCAACACAAGTGCCTTACCTTTCAACAGGTAAACAAAGTGTTTCACCGGAACCTGAAATTGTTCACGAAATAAGACAATCCACCATGAAATTAGCTCGTAAACTGCAAAAACACCTTAGAGCTAAAAGGGCAGCTAAAGAAAAAGAAAAACGTTCAAAAGTATTTGAAGAATATGTGCCAGTAATTATCGAAGAAGCTGCAAAACTTGGTGAAACTGGAGTTCCTGAATATCAAGACATTTTAGTGAAAGTAACTAAAAGGGCTCTTGCAGAGCTGCTTGGTGAGAAAGTGGAAGAAGAAGAGGAAGAAGAATACGATGCACTCATCATGGAAGAAGTTGATGAATTTGGACGTACCGTTGAAGACAGCGATTCAACATTAGATAACTTCTTTGACGATGATGTAGAAGACGGTTTTGAGGATTAGGTGATTTAGATGGCGGACAAACCAAAAAGTGGAAAAACCCATAAGGAAGAAATGAAAGAATACACCTATAATAAACTTAAAGGATTAGGTCAGGAAATTATCGAAGATATTGAACAAAATAAAGTTCCTAGTCTTAAAATTCCATCAAGAGGTACTGGAAACATTGTTTACGATGACGCTAAAAGATACTATGTATTAGGTGACAGATACGGTAGAAGATCTTTAGGTAATGTTAAACAAATCAGAAAATTAGGTCAGATGGTTTATGTTGGTAACTTCTGTAAAGATTTAGTTGCAAGAGAAAAAACCGCTACCATCAGGGAAATGTATTATGTTTCCGAAGGTTGGGGAATTAGCTTTAAAACACAACAGGAATCCAACATTGTTGGAGAAGATTTGGAAGTTAAATTAGGAGTTACTCGTGAAGATTTAGGATTAATGCCTGAAGAAGACGGTGCTTCAGTTTACGGAGATATCACACTTTTAGATGAAGTGGAGCTCAATGCAGCCAATGTAGGAAAATCCGGATATACAATCTCACCAACAATCGACCAGGTTGAATTTTTAGACCATAACGTGGATAAAGTATTGGCAGTGGAAACCATGGGAATGTTCCACAGGTTAGTACAGGAAAATGCGCACAAAAGATTCAATACCTTAATTGTTGGACTTAAAGGACAGGCAGCGCGTGCTACAAGAAGATTCCTTAAAAGAGTCAATACAGAACTTGATTTACCAGTATACATCTGTAACGACGGAGACCCTTGGGGATTCCACATTGCACAGGTAATTATTTCTGGAAGTGCAAAATTAGCTCACGTTAATGACAAACTTGCAACTCCTGATGCCAAATTCATCGGAGTAACAGCATCCGACATTATCAATTACGATTTACCAACTGATAAACTCAAAGATGTTGACGTCATGAGATTAAAAGAGCTTTCTAAAGACCCAAGGTATAAAACTGATTTCTGGCAAACTGAAATTAAAAAGATGCTTAAAATCGGTAAAAAAGCAGAACAGCAATCTTTCTCAAAATATGGGCTTGAATACGTAGTAGATGAGTATTTCCCAGCTAAATTTGAGGAAATGGAAAATCAAGCATAGACTTGAACTTTTCCTCCTTCTTTTTTTTATTTTTTTAAACTGAAACAAAACATTTATATACTAATTTTAATATATACCCCCATAGGTATAGGAGATGTTATTGTGAAAGAATGTATGGACAGTGAAAATTTACATAGAAGATTAAAAAAAATTATAGGTCAAATAAAT
>NZ_JBGULU010000088.1:0-11410 GCF_045116495.1 Methanobrevibacter sp.
TAGCTCAGTCTGGCAGAGCGCTTGGCTTTTAACCAAGCGGCCGCGGGTTCAATTCCCGTCAGGCCTGTTTCTAATTTTATATTTTAAATTTTCTATCTGGAGGAAATAATTTGCGAATAGATATTCAACAACATAATCTTGTACCTGAACATAAACTTCTTATGTCAGATTCAGAAATTGAAGAAGAATTTAAAAATGTTGATTATGAGATAAATCGTCTTCCTAAAATTTTAATAAATGATCCGATGATTTTCAATATCATTTTAAAATTTGAAATTACTGATTTAGATTCTGTAAAACATTTTTTAAAATTAACTAAATTATTATCTCGAGAAAAAGAAAAAACTAATAAAGAAAAAGAAAGTATTAGTAAATTAATTGCTGAAGAAGAAAATAGATTAAAAGTAATGCAGCTATTTACCGATACCTATAAATTTTTATTAGATTTTGAATTAGAAGATGAAGAATCTGCTGAACTGTTTTTAAAACTCAACAATTTAATTTCTAGAGACCTGATTAAAGTCTTGTTTTTAGATAATAAAAAACCAAAACTTGATGAAATTGTTGTATTAAGAGATGGATTCGGCGATTTAGATAAAAGTTTGGCTGAAAAAGTTAAAGAAGCTAATGGTTTAGTTTCTGATGATTTCAAAGATTTGGAGTTACATGTTGATAATATTATAAAAATTACACGTGTCAGTGAAACTGCAGGTGAATTTGTGACTTATAGAATCGTTGAAGATTATTAAAGTTTGATATGACTTTAGAATTGGTGAAATTTAATATAGTATAATTTCTGTATTTTTTCTTTTTTAGAAATTCATTATAATAAATTTGAACTTAGTTTGAGAGGAATTATCTTAAATTGGAGATAGTTATGAGTAAATTAAGAATAATGATTAAATGAATTAGTTAGGTTTATCCTAGTGTTTGTTATTTTTATTTATTTATTATTTTTATTGCGTTACGTAATGCTGGAGGATGTCCATGACAGAGAATAACTGGAAATTAGTTGATGCATTTTTTGATAAGTATGATTTAGTTGATCACCATATTAAATCATACAATGATTTTGTAAATAATAGGATTCAAAATATCATTGATATTACTGAACCTATTACTTTAGATGACGGAAAATACACTTTAAAAACTGGTAAAGTACGTATTGAAAAACCATCTAATAAAGAAGCAGATGGATCTAGCAGCGAAATTGATCCAACTGAAGCAAGGCTTAGGAACTTAAATTATTCTGCAGACATGTACCTTGAAATGGCATTGAATGAAGAAGGAGAAGATAATCCTTTGGAAGAAGTATATATTGGTGAGTTACCAGTAATGCTCAAATCTGACATTTGCCATCTTAACGGTCTTACTCCTGAAGAATTAATTGAAAAACATGAAGACCCTCAGGATTTGGGAGGATACTTTATTGTAAACGGTTCCGAAAGGGCTGTTGTTACTATGGAAGAGATTGCTCCAAACAAAATTATCCTTGAACGTTTGGGCACTGTTGAAGACAGACATGCTAAAGCTGTTGTTACTTCAATCAAAAGTGGTTTCAGAGCAAGAATTACATTGGAATACAAAAAACCACGTAAAAATGGTGTATTTTTAAGAATTTCATTCCCTTATCTTCCTGGAGAAATTCCATTAGTTATATTGTTAAGGGCACTTGGTTTAGCTACAGATCAAGAAATTATTGAAGCGATTTCCGATGACAATAATTTCCAAATGATGATAGCGGACGATATTCAAGTTTCTCTTGACGCATTGAAATTAGACCAGAGTGAAATGGATGGAATGACTCTTGAAGAAAGAAGAAGATACTTGCAAATTGCGGCCATTAAATACATTGGAAATAGAGTGGCCAAAAACATGCCTAAAGATTATCGTTTAAAACGTGCTGTTGATGTAGTTAACCGTTACTTGTTACCTCACATGGGTACTGAACAAGAGAAAGCTCGTGATAAAGCTATTTACTTAGCTGAAATGACTGAAATGTTACTTGAAGTCATTGAACAAAAAAGAAAACCTCACGATAAGGACCACTACACAAACAAAAGACTCAGAGTTTCTGGTGATTTAATGGAAGATTTATTCAGAGTTGCTTTTACTAACTTGACCAGAGATATGAGTTACCAGCTTGAAAGAAGTCTTTCCCGTGGAAAAGAACTTTCAATTAAGCAGGCTGTCCGTAGTGATGTTTTAACTGAAAATATTAAACATGCTATTGCTACCGGTAATTGGGTAGGTGGAAGAGCTGGTGTAAGTCAGCTGTTGGATAGAACCAGTTACATGGGTACCCTTTCTCATTTAAGACGTGTTGTATCCCCGTTAACAAGAAGTCAACCTCACTTTGAAGCAAGAGATTTGCACCCAACCCAGTTTGGTAAAATATGTCCTAACGAAACTCCGGAAGGACCTAACTGTGGTTTGGTTAAAAACTTGGCTTTGATGTGTAATATTTCAGAAGGTTCCGACCAGCAGGAAATTAAAGATGTTATTGAAAGTATGGGTGTTGAACTGATTTAGAGGGGGTGAAAGATTGGTTAATGAAAATTTAAAAAGAGCAATGTTATATTTCGGATTTAAAAAGACTGCTTCTCTTAAAAAATCTAAAGAAATTCAAAAATTTTTACATAATGAATTGGCAAATGTTGAAAACAACGAAGAGATTTTCAGCAAGTTCAATAAGCATTTTTCCGAAATTAAAGAATATTTCCAAGAAAACGGATTTGAACAAGATGATGAAATCGACATATCTGATTTAATAAAAGATATTCCTGAAGGCACTGTTGAAAAGTTAGTTCATGATGTCCCAGGTATCGATTTAGAAAAATTCGGCATATCCATGGATACAGGTATTGAACAATCAACTGATGTTAAAAAGGAATCTGAAGATGGTGAAAAAACAGTTGAAGATGCACCTGAAGATGATATTAATGGAGAAGAATATTCATATATCTACACTCCTCCTAAATATGAACGTAAACAGGACAATACCGGCGCTACTAAAATTTACATTAATGGTGAACTTTTAGGATACTGCAATAATCCTACTGAATTTACTCATGACATGAGAGAAAAAAGAAGAAATGGTGAAGTCTCTCATGAAATGAACATCACTTATTATGAAGACAACAATGAAATTTACATATTCGATGATCCTGGTAGAGCTAGAAGACCATTAATCATTGTTAAAGAAGGAGTTCCTCTTTTAAGAGAAGAACACTTAAATAAAGTTGCTAACGGAAAATTAAAATGGGATGACTTAATAAACAATGGTCTCATTGAGTATTTGGATGCTGAAGAAGAGGAAAACTCATACATTGCAATGACTTTGGCTGATTTAAATGAAGAACATACTCATTTGGAAATCGACCCTGCAACTATGCTTGGTATATGTGCAGGTATTATTCCATTTTCCGACCACAACTCCTCTCCAAGGAACACCATGGAAGCAGGTATGACAAAACAGGCTTTAGGTTTATATGTTTCTAACTACGCATTACGTACCGATACTAGAGCTCACTTATTGCATCATCCTCAAACTCCAATCGTAAAAACACGTATTATTGATTCAACTAATTATGATTTAAGACCATCCGGTCAAAACTTTGTTGTTGCATTGATGTCCTATGAAGGATATAACATGGAAGACGCAATGGTTATTAACAAAGGTTCTCTTGAAAGAGGTTTAGCCAGATCTTCTTTCTTCAGAGCATATGATACTTCAGAAAAAAGATATGCCGGGGGTCAAGTGGACAAATTTGAAGTTCCTGATAAAAACATTAAAGGATACAGATCTGAAGAGGCTTACAGAAACCTGGATGAAGACGGTGTTGTAAACCCTGAATCCGAAGTAGGTTCCGGTGATGTATTAATCGGTAAAACTTCACCTCCAAGATTCCTTGAAGAAGATTTCGGTACTGTTGCAGATAGAAGAAGAGAAACTTCTGTAACTGTAAGGCACGGTGAAAAAGGTATTGTTGATGCAGTGCTTTTATCCGAAACAGTTGAAGGTTCAAGATTAGCTAAAATCAGAGTAAGAGATACCAGACAACCTGAATTTGGTGATAAATTCGCATCAAGACACGGTCAGAAAGGGGTTGTTGGTTTAATATTATCTCCTGAAGATGTTCCGTTTACAGAATTTGGTGTTGTGCCTGATTTGATAGTTAACCCTCACGCGATTCCATCTAGGATGTCTATCGGTCAGGTATTGGAAATGGTTGCAGGTAAAGCAGGTTGTCTTGAAGGAGAACGTGTAGACGCAACTCCATTTAACCAAACTCTCGAAGATGAAATCAAAGATCAGTTAATCAGTCATGGATTTGAATCTGCAGGATGTGAATCCTTATACAGCGGTGTAACCGGTGAAAGAATCGATGCTGAAATCTTCGTTGGAGTGGCATATTATCAAAAATTACACCATATGACTACAGATAAAGTTTACGCTCGTTCCAGAGGTCCTGTACAAGTACTTACACGTCAACCTACAGAAGGTAGGGCACGTGAAGGTGGTTTAAGATTTGGAGAAATGGAAAGAGATTGTCTTATTGCACACGGTGCAGCATTAACATTAAAAGAAAGACTTTTAGATGAATCAGACAAATATGAAGCTATTGTCTGTGAAAACTGTGGTATGTTAGCTGTATACGATAGAAACAGAAATAAGAAATACTGTCCAATCTGTGGAGATGTAGAAACTTATCCTGTAGAGATTTCATACGCATTTAAATTATTATTAGACGAACTTAAGAGTTTATGTATTTTCCCTAAATTAGTTTTAGGAGACAAAGCATAATTAGATTTATTAAAGGAGCCAACACATGACACATTATATTAAAAAAATTGAACAAATTAACTTTGGTTTAATGTCTCCTGAGGATATTCGTAAAATGTCAGTCGTCACTGTCGAATATCCGGATACTTATGGGGATGATGGTTTTCCTATTGAAAAAGGTTTAATGGACCCTCGTTTAGGTATTATTGATCCTAGTTTAGTATGTAGAACTTGTGGTTTCAAAGGTGGGGATTGTCAAGGTCACTTTGGTAGTATTGAACTTGCAAGACCTGTTATTCATGTAGGTTTTGGTGATGTAATCCACAAAATCTTACGTTCTACATGTAATGAATGTGGACGTATTCTTTTGGAAGATGAACAAATAGAATACTTTGAATCTAAGATTCGTGAAGCCGTAAACAACAAGGAAAGCATTAACGCTATCTTAAAAGAAGTTTACAAAGCTGCTAAAATCGAATTAAAAAGCTTGCCTGAAGATGAGGATGAAGAAATTGATCCTAAATATTGCTGCCCACACTGTGGCGCACCTCAGGAAGCCATAAGTTTAGATAAACCTGTCACTATTCGTCAAGGCGATTATAAATTAACTCCTTCCGAAGTAAGGGAAAGACTTGAAAGAATCACTGATGAGGACGCTTTCATTTTAGGAGTAAACTCTGAAGTTGCAAGACCTGAATGGTTAGTTTTAACAGTACTTCCGGTTCCTCCTGTAACTGTAAGACCTTCCATTACTTTGGATACCGGTGAGAGATCAGAGGATGATTTAACTCACAAATTGGTTGATATCTTAAGAATCAATCAACGTTTGCTTGAAAATATGGAAGCAGGAGCTCCACAATTAATCGTTGAAGATTTATGGGAGCTATTACAATATCACGTTACTACTTATTTCGATAACGAAGCATCAGGTGTTCCACCTGCAAGGCACAGGTCTGGAAGACCACTCAAAACCTTAACTCAAAGGTTAAAAGGTAAAGAAGGACGTTTCCGTTCCAACCTTTCTGGTAAACGTGTAAACTTCTCTGCACGTACTGTAATTTCACCTGACCCTAACATCAGTATCAACGAGGTCGGTGTACCTGAAATGATTGCAAAAGAAGTTACCGTGCCGGTATATGTAAACGAATGGAACATTGATGAAATCAGAACCTACATCGAAAACGGTCCTGATGTTCACCCTGGTGCAAACTATGTAATCTCAAATGAAGGCAGAACCAAAAGAAGGGTCACTGATGAAACTAAGGAATTCATTTTAGAACAATTGGAACCTGGTTTCATTGTCGAAAGACACCTTAAAGATGGGGACATGGTTTTATTCAACAGGCAACCTTCCCTTCACAGAATGAGTATGATGGCTCACGAAGTAAGAGTATTGCCTTACAAAACTTTCAGACTTAACTTATGTGTATGTCCTCCATACAACGCAGACTTTGATGGGGACGAAATGAACATGCACGTTTTCCAGACTGATGAATCCCGTGCAGAAGCAAAATCATTAATGCGTGTTCAGGAACACATCTTATCTCCAAGGTTCGGTGGACCGATTATCGGTGCTATTCACGACCACATTTCCGGAGCATACCTCCTTACAAGGGACGGTGTGGAATTCACTGAAGAGGAAGCTTTACAAATCATACGTAAATCTCACTTGGCTATTCCACCATTCAAATCCAATCAATGGGTTTTAAAATATGATCCGGAATTTGATGAAGAATCTTTCATCTACAAAGAAAAAGGAGATAAATGGACTGGAAAAGAGTTATTCTCATTATTATTACCTAATGACTTGAACTTATCCTACAGTGCTGAGATTTCCAAATGTCCTGTAGTATATCCTGCTGAAGATGCTACTGTTGTCATTAAGAACGGTATCCTTGAACAGGGTGTAATCGATGAATCAGCATACGGTTCATTTTCAGGAAAAATCTTGGATAAAATCGTTAAGGAATATGGTCCTGGAAGAGCTAAAGAATTCTTGGACAGATCCACTGACCTTGCAATCTGTGGAATCATGAAGACTGGAATTACCACATCTTTAAACGATGAAGAAATTCCTCAAGAAGCTCAAGACCGTATTAACGAGCACTTGGATAAAAAGATGGAAGAAGTAGACATGCTTGTTCAATCTTATGAAGAAGGATATCTCCAAGCTTTACCTGGTAGAAGTCTTGAAGAGACTTTAGAGATGAAAATCATGCAAGTTCTCGGGGAAGCTAGGGACATGTCCGGTAGTATTGCAGAAAATTACCTTACTATGGGTAAACAATCTCCAGAAGATCCATATGACCATGTGATGGCTGTAGAAAACCACTCTGTAGTAATGGCGCGTACTGGTGCTAGGGCATCCATGTTGAACCTTACTCAGATTACTGCTTGTGTAGGACAACAAGCGGTTAGGGGTGGACGTATCGAAAGAGGATACCTAAACAGAACATTACCTCACTTCAAGAAAGGTGAGTTAGGGGCAAAAGCGAAAGGATTTGTACACTCAAGTTACAAATCAGGACTTGACCCAATTGAGTTCTTCTTCCACGCAATGGGCGGAAGAGAAGGTCTTGTAGATACAGCGATTCGTACAGCACAATCAGGTTACATGCAAAGAAGACTCGTAAATGCTCTACAGGATTTACAAGTAAAACCATCTGGACTTGTTACCGATAACCAAGGAAATGTTATCCAAACCATGTTTGGTGAAGATGGTGTGGACCCTGCAAAATCCGACTTCGGTAAACCTGCAGATTTAGATAAACTTATCGATGAGATCAGGATTAAAAGTGATGCTAAGTAGGTGTAACTATGGAAGATGTTATAAATAAAGTAAAAGAAGATATTGCTCGACTTAATGAAGAAGAAAACCTTGATATAGCTTTTCCAGATCGTTATATCGAAGATTTAGCTGAACATTATATCAGCAGAGACCTGAATGATGATGAATTAGAAGAACTTATCCGTAAGCTCAAGGCTGCCTATGACCGAGCTCACGTTGAAGCTGGCGAGGCTGTTGGAACTGTAGCTGCACAATCTGTTGGTGAACCGGGTACTCAGATGACCATGCGTACTTTTCACTATGCAGGGGTAACTGAGTTGAACGTAACATTAGGTCTTCCAAGACTTATTGAGATTGTTGACGCTAGAAAAGACATTGCTACTCCAACCATGGACATTTACTTTACAGAAGATAAACGTAATGATGAAGAGTTTGTCAGAACTGTTGCTAACCAGATTGGTAAAAGCACAATAAACGATATTCTTTCTGATTTCAACTTAAACTATGGTACCATGGTAGTGGAAGCAGTTTTGGATAATAGAAAAATTGAAGAGAAAAGGCTTGACAGAGATGAAATCGATGCCATTATTGGAAAGACTTTCAAGAAGGCTACAATAAATAATGATAACATTACCATTCCTTCTCAAAAATCTGACAAAGGCGATTCTAAATTTGAAATTCGTGAACTTCGTCTTTTGGCCGATAAGGTTCGTGATTTACAGATTAGTGGTATAAAAGGTATAGGTAAAGTTATTATTCGTAAAGATGATAGGGAATGGATTATACATACTGAAGGATCCAACCTTAAGGAAATTCTTGCCATGGACGGTATTGACCAGGTAAGAACTACCACCAACAACATTCACGAAATCGGTGAAGTATTGGGTATTGAAGCAGCTCGTCAATCCATTATTAATGAAGCTCAAAACACTCTTTCAGAACAAGGTCTTAGTGTTGATGTAAGACATATCATGTTAGTTGCTGATATCATGACTTCAGAGGGAGTTGTAAAATCTATTGGAAGACATGGTATTAGTGGTGAAAAATCAAGCGTATTAGCTCGTGCAGCTTTTGAAGAAACTGGTAAACATTTACTTAACGCAAGTATTCGTGGTGAAGTAGATGATTTAACAGGTATCATCGAAAATATTATTATTGGACAACCAATACCTCTTGGTACCGGTTCAGTCGGTGTCAAAATGGATTATAAAAAAGAATAGGAGGCTAGATGATGGACGTAGATAGAGGAATCAGAGTAGCTGTAGATACTGGTGATGTAATCTTAGGCTCTGAAAAATCAATTCAATCTTTAAAATTAGGAAAAGGACAACTTGTCGTTGTTGCTAGTAACGCTCCTAAAGAAATTATTGAAGATGTTGAATATTATGCAAATCTTTCCGAAATTCCATCCTTCGTATATGATGGAACCAGTGTAGATTTGGGTTCTGTTTGTGGTAAACCATTTACTGTTGCTACATTAATCGTTAACGATCCAGGAGATTCTACAATATTAGACGATTTGAGGTAGATTTAAGTGTCTATTAAATTTAGTGCAAATGAAATTAGATACATAGCTCTTTTCGAAAATATGACTGGAGCAATGGTTAAAGATTGCATTATCGATGATGAACATGGAAAAGTTACTTTTGTTGTTAAAAATGGTGACATGGGACTTGCTATAGGTAAAAAAGGAAGTTCAGTTTCTAAAGTTCAAAGAGCAGTAGATAAAGGTGTTGAAATCATTGAATTAGATGATGATCCAATTCAATTTATAAAAAATGTTTTATCACCTGCAAAATTGCAGACTGTTAAAATCAGTCAAAAGCAATCCGGTAAAAAAATAGCTACTGTAACAGCAGACAATACCAACAAACGTATTGCTATCGGTAAAAATGGAATCAATATTGAAAGAGCTAAATTATTAGCAAATAGACAACATAATATTGACAATATTATTTTAAAATAGCTTTTTAGCTATTTTATAAATTTTATTTTTTTATTAAAAACTTTTTTTTATTTAATTTTATGCCAAAAAATGAATACCTTTATAAAGGTTGAAATATATAACTTATCATAAGATATCTGTACTTTTTTATGACTTGACTATGTGTGCTTTTTGTCAATGTCTTTAATTTTATTTCATGATATCTTCTTTTAGATAATTAGTTATCTAATTATTATTATTACTGATTAATATCTTTGAATTTAGATTGTACTATAGTTTATAGTATAAATCGCAGCGGTGGATTCTTAGATATATTTTTAACAAAAAGATTAGAGGAATAAATTATGCCAGGACTTTTTGCTGCAAAAAAACTTAAAAAGAATAGACAAAATTTTAAGTGGAAAGATGTAGATTACAAAAGAAGAGCTTTAAGATTAGATGTTAAAGCGGATCCTCTCGAAGGAGCTCCTCAAGCAAGAGGTATTGTAATCGAGAAAGTAGGGATAGAAGCAAAACAACCTAACTCTGCTATTCGTAAATGTGTACGTGTTCAATTGATTAAAAACGGTAAACAATTAACTGCTTTCGCACCAGGTGACGGAGCTATTGGATTTATCGATGAACACGATGAAGTAATGATTGAAGGAATCGGAGGACCATCCGGAAGATCCATGGGAGATATTCCTGGGGTCCGTTGGAAAGTTTCCAAAGTAAATAATGTAGCTTTATCAGAAATGGTAAGTGGAAAAATAGAAAAACCTGTAAGATAAGGTGGTTATGTTTATGAGTAAATTATTTGATAAATGGGATCTCGATGAAGTAAAAGTTGAGGACTTAGGTTTAGTAAAATATATCTGCTTGGATGAAACTTTAGTTCCACATACTTCTGGTAGACATGTAAAAAGACAATTCGCAAAATCCAAAGTATCAATTGTTGAAAGATTAATGAACAAAATCATGAGAACCCATCTCAACTCCGGTAAGAAAAACAAAGCTTACAACATTGTCAGAGAAGCTTTAGAAATTATCAACAAAAGAACTAAAAAGAACCCTGTTCAAGTTTTAGTTACTGCAGTTGAAAACACTGCACCTCGTGAAGAAACTACCCGTATTAAATACGGGGGTATTGGATACCAAGTTGCTGTAGATATTTCTCCACAAAGAAGGGTTGACCTTTCATTAGGATTTTTAACTAGAGGTACTTTACAATCTTCATTCAAAAACAGAAAATCTGTCGCTGAATGTTTAGCTGATGAATTAATTCTTGCTTCTGAAGAAGATTCAAGAAGCTTTGCTTTAAGAAAAGCTGAAGAGAAAGAAAGAGTTGCTAAAGCAGCACACTAATCATGTAACGTTTATATTATAGGTGGTTATTTTGAGTAGAAGAGACAAAATGATTGCAAAAATCAAGGAATTGATGTATGAACCTGAACAAATCAGAAACATTGGTATCTGTGCTCACATCGATCACGGTAAAACCACTTTATCTGATAACCTTTTAGCAGGTGCGGGAATGATTTCCGAAGAACTTGCTGGGGACCAAAGATTCTTGGATTTCGACGAACAGGAACAAGCACGTGGTATTACTATTGATGCAGCTAACGTATCTATGGTACACGACTACAAAGACAGCGAATATTTAATCAACTTAATCGATACCCCTGGTCACGTTGACTTCGGTGGGGACGTAACTCGTGCTATGAGAGCTGTAGACGGCGCAGTAGTTGTTGTTTGTGCTGTTGAAGGTATCATGCCTCAAACTGAAACTGTATTCAGACAAGCATTAAAAGAAAATGTAAAACCAGTTTTATTCATTAACAAAGTTGACAGATTAATCAACGAGTTAAAATTAGAACCTGAAGAGTTACAAAACAGATTCATTAAAATTTTC
>NZ_JBGULU010000089.1:0-42220 GCF_045116495.1 Methanobrevibacter sp.
ATAAATAAGGATTCTGGAGTTATACAAGTGGGTAATGTATATGCAATTGTTAGTACTGCTAAACTTCAGGGATTAGAAGGGCAGACAGTCACCGTAAAAGGTTATTTTGTTAATGATAAAGTGGATGCAGATACAGTGCTAATAAACAATAAATATGTCACTGGTGAAAGTTTTTGTATTGAAGAAGTTATTTAAATAAGATTCTTATAATAAATCTAACGGGGCCTAGAACACGCAACAGCAGAACCACAGGAAACTAAACAAGAAAGTGGTTCATTAATGTGGTTTAGATACTACACGTGTTGTGACTTCTTCTACAGTATGGCATTCACTGTCTTTTTTCATAGCTAATTCAATCTGGAAAGTAATGATGTCATTTTTAAGTTTATCTTCCAAAATGAAATCTTTAAACTCACTAATGACCCTGTCAAATTGCAATGATCTTCTAAGCAAATCTGCTTTTATAATCTGTAAATTGTTCTTTTCTTCATCACTTTCAACAACAATCTTGTCCATTGATTTTATAGCCATTTTTCTCATTTCAACTGCAAGCTCGTCATCAGCATCATCACAGGTCCATGCACAATGCAAAAGGGATAGGAATTCGGAACCAAAATCATTCTCTGCTCTGGATATTAAATAATGCTTGTAAAATCTTTCTGATAATCTGGATTTGAACTCATTGCCTTCACAGGTCAAATATTCATCACTTTTCAATATGTCCTGTGATGCTTCAAGTTCATTTTCAAGATTACTTGCTACATATCCACAGTGAGGACATTCAACAAGCCATGTGGACATTGTGCTTCTTTGCATTTCAGAAGGTCTGAAATCAAGGTCAGGGTAGCCCCAGGCGTTGGTACTCATCAAAACTGGTTGTTTACTGGTTTTGCCGCAGACGGCACATTTTTTTTCAAATTCTCTAATGATGGTCATACTCTACAAATAGTTTCAGATTATATTTAAACGTTTGTTTTTAGGAAGATATCAGCAATCAAGTGTAAAGTAAAATCTTTAATTAGATGTTTTTCAATATTTATAATTAGTCAGGGTGTTTGCTATGGGCATTGAAAAACATCAGGAAAAATTATCCGAATCATGTAAGAATTTTAAATATCTGGATGATTTGATTCATAGCGGAGAAAAAAAGATTGTTATCGACTCCGATATAATTTTAAATGAGGATGAGGTCTCCAGATATCTGGATGGAATTAAACTGAATGTTAAAGATTGTGTTATAGATGGTAATGGACATACTGTAGATGCCTGTGGAAAAACACGGATATTCGAATCCATGGGGGAGAATATCAGAATAAAAAATCTTGTTTTAAAAAATGCATTTGGAGGATTGGGCGGTGCTATAATTGTTACGGGAGGAGACCTGTCAATAATAGAATCCAGATTTACAAAAAATACCGCAGAAGGATTTTATGGCGGTGGAGCAATACTTAACTTTGGTGCAAAATTATCCATAATTGATTCCAAATTCTGTCAAAACACTTCAAGCAAGCATGGTGGCGCAATTCTTAATGCAGGAGGGGAACTGTCAATAATTGGTTCTGAATTCAATAGAAATTCCGTAAAAAATTCAGGCGGTGCTGTTAACAATGATGGCGGTAATTTGAATATATCCGATTCCACTTTCATGGAAAATAACTCTAAACATGGTGGTGCGGTTAACAATGACGGTGGCAATTTGACTATAAGCGGTTCTTCTTTCAGTGACAATACTTCAGAATATGGCGGTGCGGTTAACAATAATAACGGCACTCTAACGATTGATAATTCTCCATTTACACATAACTGTTCAAAACATGGCGGAGCTATTAACAGTGACAGAGGCAATTTTACAATAAACGGATCTAAACTCATCAAAAATTTCTCAGATGATGGCGCTGCAGTAAATCACAGTGAGGGTGATTTTAAAATTATTGGCTGTGAAATTTTAGAAAACGAATCTGAAAATAATATAATCTTAAATAATGATTCTCTACAGGTTTACAGTACGGATTTCAAAAATAACAAATCAGAATATATCATAGCTAATGAAAATGAATCTAAAACAGGTATTTTTTATGGAAAATTCGCTGAAAATAATTCTGAAAAATCGGTATTGCTCAATAAGGGCAAGTCCTGTGCTATAGAAAAAACTCTTTTTGAAAACAATTCATCAAATGAAAATCATAAAAACATCATAAACCAAAGCGAGTTGACTTTGATAAATCCTAAAATAAAGGATGAGGGGCTGTCAATATCAAATGAGGGATATATTCTTATAAAAAATCCACCGCAGGGCATTGAAAGCAAGATTTATGGTGACGGCGAAGTTGAAATTTACGGAAGGATTCCACCAGGCCAGAAATTTGATTTCGGATATCTGGATAAACTAATCAGCGAAAGCAAAACAGGAGAAATTATTCTAAAGCAGGATATTCACCTTGAAAATTATGAAAGGGACTTTTTTGAAGGCGGAATTGATTTGGATATTGATGATTTGGTCATTGACGGTAAAGGAAAAACTATCGACGGGTCAGGCAAGTCACGCATCTTTATAGTCACAGGAAAAAACATCACTCTGAAAAATATCATTTTCAAAAATGGACGCTCACATCAAAATTATGAAAATCAGTCAAATAATGATGGAGGCGCTTTTAAAATCAACCATAATGCTGAATTGACCTTGATAAATTGTGAGTTCATAAATAACATCTCGGAAGAAAGTGGCGGAGCTATTAAAACCATGGGGGATTTAACAATATATGATTCTACTCTAACGGAAAACCAAGCAAGCATGTTTGGAGGAGCAATATACAATTATGACGGCAAGCTAAAAATAAGACATTCCACACTGACTAAAAACATTTCAAACATGTATGGCGGAGCAATTGACAATGACATTAGTCTGCTGTCAGTAATTGACTCTACATTCTCTGAAAACTTCTCAGAATATGGTGGAGCAATACGAAATTATGATGCCCGGCTGATAATCATGTCTTCAAAACTCACCAATAACCGTGCAGCCTATGGTGCGGCTATAAATCATCGTGAAGGTGACTTTAAGATTTACAATTGTGAATTTTCAAATAACAAATCTGAAAACAGTATTGTTTTGAATAGAGGGTTAATGTATTTTAATAAGGCTAATTTTAAGGGCAATCAGTCACAATATGATATATTAAATGAGGAGGAAATATTTGCCTTGAGCATATTTGACGGGAATTTCACTGAAGATAAAGTTGATGAATCGATAATCTGCAATTATGGCAAGTCATGCACAATAGAGAATGCTGTTTTTGAAAACAATTTCCCCGATTCGAAGAATATAGTTAATTTCAGTGATTTGACTTTGATAAATCCCAAAATAAAAAATGATGGAAGGACAATATTGAACAGGGGACATATGATTATAAAGGAGTTGTCTGAAGAGATTGAAAATAAGATTGAAGGTAAAGGTGAGGTAGAAATTGAAATGATGAATAATCCTACGGTTGATTAAAAATCATATCAAAAAGTATATTTGAAGAAAATTTTATATTCTTATTTAAATTTTGATGGGGAAGAGCAATGATTTTCGAAGATGATTATACATATATTACTCGTAAAATTAGGTCTGATTCTGCATTTGTTTTGCTGGAAAGGGATATAGACTTGAATAATCCTGTTTCTATTCGAAATGATTCATTGGTTATCGATGGAAACGGATATACCATAAATGCTAACGGAAAAACACGTATTTTCAATATCACTGGAGGAAATATCGTTTTAAAAAATTTTATATTTAAAAATGGCAACGCTTCTGTGGACATTCCTGACGATGGTGGTTTTGGGGGCGTTATTCGAAATGAAAGTCACTTGAAGTTGGAAAATTGTCTTTTTTTCAATAATGAAGCCGAAAAAGATGGAAATGACATAATAAATCATGGGGAATTGGAAATTTCAGACTGTATGTTTTCTAGAAATAGTTCAAATCATTCCATTTTTAATTTAGGTTCCATTAAAATATCCGAAAATCAGTTTGAATCAATAAAACCCCTAATAAATGGAGGTGAAGTTAGCCTTCTTTCAGAGTCCCCTAAAGTTGAATCAGTTAAAGTTGAAACTGTACCTAATTTTAAATATTTGGATGATTTGATACACAGTGGTGAAAAAACTATCTGTTTAAATTCTGATATTTATTTAGCTTCCAATGAAGCTTATGATTATATTCATGGAATACCAATTGATGTGGATGACATTACGATAAAGGGAAATGGGTATGCTGTTGATGCCGATTTTTTAACAAGGATATTTTCTGTCAGCGGAAAAAATATTACAATTGAAAATCTGAATTTTGTGAATGGCTATTCATCTTCCAGATCAAAAGAAGAGGTGCAGGATTCTAATTATAGAACATATGGGTCAACTAGGGGTTATGGTGGTGCCATATATAATCTGGGGGAATTGAAGTTGATAAATTGTTCCTTTTCTCAAAATAATTCACTCTCATTTGGAGGTGCAATAGCAAACATGTATGGATTGTTGAAAATAATGGACTGTAATTTTTCATATAATAGTGCATATAATGGAGGAGCAATATTCTCCAAATCAAAACTGGAGATTGAAAATACTGCATTCAGTCATAATGGCGGACCTTTGTATGAAAGGGAAAATCTTCAAAAACCTGCACTATCTTTTAAGGATTATACCAGATATGGCGGTGCAATACTCAATGAAGATCAATTGGTAATGAGCAATTGTGATTTCAAATATAATTATGCAAGGCATGGTGGGGCTATTAATAATTTCTATTCAGGAGATTTAAAAGCATCAGTGTGCATGTTTTCGAGAAATGCTTCAAAATTTGTAGGTGCAATCAATAATTATAAGGGCGAAATTGAAATTGCAGATTCCGCATTTATAAATAATATTCCGTTAAAGGAATGGGGTAGGGATTCAGATATATTTGATTATTTTGATGTACATATCTACGCAGGTAGGAAGCCTCAAATATGTATTGGTGCTATACGAAATGAGGGTGTTGCCAATTTAAATGGATGTAAATTCATATCCGATGAGAATTTTCCAAAATCAATTGAAAATGTTAAAAGATGTTTGTTGAATATTAATGAATCATATTTCAGCCGCACCCGTCGTGATGAAATAAAAAACAGGGGATATTTCAAGGATAATGATTGTGTATGTGGTTGTGATGAATTCCTGAGAAAGGAAATGAACTTATAATCGATTCCAGTCCCTATAAAAAAATAAAAAGTTGATGTTCTGGAAAATTCATTTCCAGAAATCTAATTCTTCTTCACTAAATCCAACGTCAGTTGCTTTAAAAACAGGATTTTTTCCTTCTTTTTTCTGGGTTTCGTAATCTTTCAAACAGTCGAAAGCTATTTTACCCAGAAGCATACATACAGGCAGGTTTATCAGGGTCATTCCGCCCATTGTAATGTCTGCCATAGCCCATGCAGCATCCATTGGAATAATAGCTCCAACAAAAACAATTAATGAAGCTGCAATATTGAATAGTTTCATAAATCTTTTTGAAGGCATTGTTTTTCCATTTAAAAAGATTAAAGCATTATCCACATAATAAAGGTTCCCTATCAATGTTGTAAATGCAAACAGAACCATTGCAACTGTGATGAATATTGGTCCTGCAACACCAAAGACTGTTGAAATTGACATTTGCACATATGGGGCTCCGGAAACGATAGGACTAGGTGCAACGCCAGTGGAAAGGCACATCAATGCTGTAGCTGTACATAAAAGTAGCGTATCAATATAAACTGATAATGTTTGAACCAATCCCTGTTTTGCAGGGTGAGATACATTTGCGGATGCGGATGCATTTGGAGCAGAACCTACACCTGCTTCATTTGAAAACAAGCCTCTTTTGATTCCGTATACCATACATGAACCGGCCACTCCTCCGAAAATGGATTGGAAATCAAATGCATTTTTTAAAATAAGTGAAAACATTGCAGGGATATTTTGATAGTTCAGAAGGATAATGATTAGAGCAACTCCTACATACGCAAAGCCCATAAACGGCACAACAGTGCCTGTAATTTTAATAATTCTTTTACCTCCTCCAAAAAGGCAATATGCGGTTAAGATAGCCAGTATTGCACCAATGATTATGGGGGTTGTGGAATTATAAAATGGATAATCCATGAATGTAGACTGGAGGTTGAAAGAGCACAGCATATTAAATCCTACCGCATATGTGGCTATTAAAAATATGCAGAAAAGCGCTGCTGTTTTTGGCATGTTTAACCCGTGTTCGATATAGTATGCAGGACCCCCATATGCATGGCCATGATGATCTTTTTGCTTGAAGACTTGAGCTAGTGTACTTTCAATGAATGCGGAAGATGCTCCTATAATACACATGAGCCACATCCAGAAAACAGCTCCCGGACCTCCAAGACAGATTGCTGTTGATACTCCGATGATATTTCCGGTTCCTACTCTTGAAGCAGTGGATACCAGCATGGCCTGCAGAGATGATACGGAGTTTTCATCATGACTTGGCTCTAGTATGAGTCTTAAAGATTCTCTAAATAATCTGATTTGAACTCCTCTTGTTCGCAGTGTGAAATACAATCCCGCAGATGCCATGATAATTATCAGGATAGGAAAGTACATTATCTCATCGATTTGATTTAAAAGATATACAGGGTCTAACATAAATTCCTCCTTTTTTAAACTAAAAATATTTTATCGTGTTCATTTTGTTAAGAATATTTTAAAATATGTTCATTTTTACATATTATTGTATTTTTTAAAGCTATTTGTTTTCTATAATTATTATTTTGTTTTTTTTTTCATATAATAATTTATTCTATTTGTATGTTATTGTTTAAATCGTTTAATGTTGAATACTTCGAGGATTCTATTTAAAAAAACTGTTGAAATTAAATATGTTGTTTAGATATATGAATTTTAGAAAAAAACTTTTGTATAAATAGATGAAATTGATGTGAACATCATTTAACATTTAAATATTTTTTTTATTCTTTTTTTTAAATAATATAAATTATTTTTTATTTTTTAATAAATTTTTATCTTTTTTATTATTTTTTAAATAATATTCACTTAAATAAGTAATATTTAAATATTTTCAAATGCATAATTATAGTATATGTTGTGTTAATTCAACATCTAAAAATTTATTGGGAGAAAAAATTATGAGAGGACTTGCAAGAATAGACCAAGATGTAATGGACTGGGTTGAAAAACCTGATCCTGAATGTGGACCATATGATGCAATTGTAAAACCTATTGCTCTTGCCCCTTGTACTTCTGATGTACATATCGTTTGGGGAAACGCTTACATGAGCGATGCTCCAAACAGGATTTTAGGTCATGAAGCAACAGGTATTGTTGAAGAAGTTGGAAGCCACGTAAAAGACTTCAAACCTGGAGACCGTGTAATCGTACCTGCAATCACTCCTGACTGGCTTACAGTTCCAGGACAAACAGGATTCGGTCAACACTGTTACGGAATGGGTACTGGAATGAGCTTCATTACTTTTAAAGACGGAACATTCGCAGAACACTTTAATGTAAATCAAGCAGACGGTAATTTAGCACACTTGCCGGATAATGTTTCACTTGATCAGGCTGTAATGATTTCAGATATGATGACAACTGGTTTTTACGGTGCGGAACTTGCAGAAATCAAACCTGGTGACACAGTGGCTGTATTTGGTATTGGTCCTGTAGGACTTATGGGCGTAGCAGGAGCACACTTTATGGGAGCTTCAAGAATTCTTGCTGTCGGAAGTAGGCCTGTGTCAGTTAAAGTCGCAAAAGAATATGGTGCATCAGACATAGTTGATTATCATGACGGTGATACAGTACAGCAAATCATGGATTTGACTGATGGTGCTGGTGTAGATAAAGTAGTTGTTGCCGGTGGTGGCGCAAATACTGTTGGTGAAGCTTTAGAAGTACTTAAAGTCGGCGGTGTTTTAGGTAATGTAAACCACTATGACGGCGTTGCTGAAGTTCCATTGCCTGCACTTGCATGGGGTGCTGGACTTGCAGATAAAACAATCCGTGGTGGAGTATGTCCTGGTGGACGTGCTAGAATGGAACAACTTGTAAAATTAGTTGAATACGGAAGATTCGACTCAAGTAAATTAATCACTCACAGATTCACTAACTTCGATGACATCTACGAAGCTATGATCATCATGAGAGACAAACCACGTGATTTAATTAAACCTGCTGTTATTTTAGAATAAAGCTATATTATTATAGCTTTTTTATTTATTTTTTTTAGTTTAACTTTAACTGTTTTTGAAAACAAAATATTTTTATACTAATTTTTCTTAAAAATAATTTTACATTTTTTTAAGGTGATACTATGGCTCGCAAAAGCTTCAATGAAAAGTTACAAAACTCTAAAGACATGCCGAAAATAGTTGTAATCGATGATGAAAAATCTATTGAAAGATATGGTGGCTCTCAAATGTTGATTGCTCCGCCATTGGAATATAATGAGATTATGGCTCAAATTCCAGAAGGTAAACTTATTACCACTCGTGAAATAAGAGAATATTTAGCTAAAAAGCATAATGCTGAGTTTACCTGTCCGATGACTGCTGGAATTTTCATTAGCTTGTCTGCTCAAGCCAGCTGGGAGAGGACTGAAGATAGAATTCCATTCTGGAGAACCCTAAAAACTGATGGTGAATTAAATCCGAAATATCCTGGTGGAATTGAATATCAAAAGGAGAAATTAGCCTCTGAAGGCCATACATTTACAACAAAAGGTCGCAAAAACATCAGATATTTTGTTGAAAATTATGATAATTTCTTATATGATTTAGAATAAATATTAATACAATGAAGACTCTTGAAAAAACAATGAAATCTGTGACTGAAAATCCGAAATATATTTTCCGATTAACCGTTCAGGGTGTAATGGTAGGTATATTTGCAGGATTAATGGTATGTTTATATCGTTTTTTACTTTACGGCTCAGAACATGTTTTAAGAGGATATTTGACAATAATCCGCGGAAATGTATTCTATATTGTATTATTTTTCATTGCCCTGGTCATCATGGGCATTTTAATTGATTTGCTGACAAAATGGGAAGTTGACTCTTCCGGAAGCGGAATACCTCAGGTTTATGCTGAAGTAAAGGGTCACATGGAAGCCAACTGGGCAAAGGTACTTTTTTCTAAAATTGTTGCAGGTGTACTGACAGCTTTGGGCGGGCTGTCACTTGGTCCGGAAGGTCCGTCCGTCCAGATTGGTGGTATGGCAGGTAAAGGTGTTGCAAAACTTTTCAAAGGATCCAAAACCGATGAGCTGAGACTGATTCTTGTAGGTTCGGCAGTAGGTATTACAGCAGCATTCAATGCGCCTCTTGCAGGGGTATTGTTTGTTCTGGAGGAAATCAACCACGGGTTTGACAAGACATTGGTGTTCATTGCACTGGTGTCTGCAATCGTATCAGATTTCATCTCAAAACTGATATTTGGCCAATCTACTGCATTGACATTTGTAGTTCCGAATATTCCGCTTGAACATTATTGGCTATTTGTACTTCTGGGTGTTTTAATTGGTCTTTTAGGTTATGTCTATAATGTTGGAATGATAAAATCATCCGATTTGGTTTCCAACTTGAGAATGCCGTCATGGCTCAAGTTCGTATTGGTATTTATGGTATCTGGTGTTGTAGCCCTGACCATTCCTGAAATAAGCGATGGGGGACACTTCATGATGGACATGCTGGATATTGCTATGCCGTCACTTGGTGTGCTGGTGTTGCTTTTAGTGTTAAAGTATCTTTTTTCAATGTTTTCATTCTCATCAGGAGCTCCTGGAGGAATATTTTTACCAATTCTCGTATTGGGTGCATATATCGGTGCAGTATTCGGCTCTGCAGTAGTTCCAATTTTTGGATTTGAACAGGACATAATCTACAAGTTCATAGTCATTTCAATGGCAGGATTTTTCGCTGCAACTGTCCGCTCTCCAATCACAGGAATCGTGCTGATTGCAGAGATGTGCGGTTCAACAGAATCTCTTGTGGCGATGATTATAGTGTCTCTGATAGCTTACATGGTTCCGACACTTTTAGGCAACGAACCAATTTATGAATCATTATATGACAGACTGCTTTTGAATAAAAACAGGGAATTTGTAAGGGAAACTTCCAAACATGTTTTATCTGAATATCTTGTTCCTCTGGACTGCAATTACATTAACTTTAAAGTTAAGGACATTCCATTCCCG
This sequence comes from Methanobrevibacter sp., assembly GCF_045116495.1. GTDB lineage: Archaea > Methanobacteriota > Methanobacteria > Methanobacteriales > Methanobacteriaceae > Methanocatella. The sequence goes on from NZ_JBGULU010000089.1 coordinate 10,249, forward strand.
AAAAATGCTATAGTGGTGTCTGTCATCAGAAACGGCAAATACATTATTCCAACTGAAGATTTCCACATTAAATATGGTGATCAGATACATGTATTGACTGACAGCAATGATTATCCTTATGTCAGAGAAGAAATTGAAGAGTTATTTGGTGGTTAAATGAGCATAATCTTCAAAAGACAAAGCATTCGCAAATTCAAAGATGAAAAAGTCCCTGATGAGTTGATTGAAAACCTCTTAAAGGCAGGTATGCAGGCTCCCTCTTCATGCAATTCACAGCCGTGGGAGTTTATTGTGGTATCAAAAAGCGAAGACAAAATTGCAATTTCTGAAATGCACAAGTTTGCAAAGCCGGCTGCTAATGCATCACATTTAATAATTACTTTGGGAAACTTGAATCAGGCAAAGGTCATTAGGATGATAGAACAGGACCTTGGAGCATGCAATGAAAATATACTGCTTCAGGCAACCCATGAGGGATTGGGTGCAGTCTGGTTGGGTTTCCATCCGATAGAAGAGAGGACATTAAGACTGAAAGAGTATTTGGAAATCCCAGATTATTGCATTCCGTTTTCAGTAATCTGTGTTGGATGGCCTGCATATGAAAGCGAAGTAAAACTGAGATATGACAAATCCAAAGTTCATTTTGACAGGTTCTAGAAGACTGTGATTTTTTTTAAAATCCCTATAAAATTTTGTTCAGTCAAATGGCTCTGATTGATGATTTGACTCATCATCAGGTTAGTGAGTTAAGGTACTTTTCTTGATTTCTAAAATATAGTTTAAATATTTTAAAAACAAAATATAATTATCTAAATTCAAGATGGTAATATGATTAGTAAGCAACTTAGAGAATTCGAGCTATTAAATACAACCACTCAAAGCATTTATGAATTGAATGAATTAAATGTTTTAATAATCCTTAAAGACGGTTCTAATTTAACAAGATGGGAATATGTGGATGATAAAGAAGATATTATCTACATAAGTGAAGATTTGTTCGGTAAAACTGATTTGGCAAACAGATATGCAGGACTTACTTCCCTTAAAGCTATTGTAGCATTCGGTTTTGGGGATGTTAAAAACATGGAAGGAATGTTTGCAGGATGTGAAGAGCTTGCAGATGTCTCCTCTTTGAAATCATGGGACGTATCCCAGGTAACAAATATGAGCAGAATGTTTGAAGGTTGCAGCTCCCTGGAGGATATTTCATCACTTGAAGGATGGAACGTCTCCAATCTCGAAAACATGTCCAACATGTTTAGATATTGCTCAAGTCTTGAAGAATTGACCGGCCTTAATGACTGGGATGTTTCCAATGTCACTGACATGCATTACATATTCTCTGAATGTTACTCATTATATGACATTTCAGCATTGAAAAACTGGGATGTCTCCAATGTAAGGGATATGGCATGCATATTTGATTTTTGTGAATCCCTCGTAGACATTTCCCCATTGAAAAACTGGAATATGGCAAGTGCATTCAACATAACTGCAATGTTTAGAAACTGCAGTTCCCTTAAAAAGATTTCAGCACTTAAAAAATGGGATTTGTCAAAAATGGCCAATAATTCAAGTTTATTGTCATTGTTTACTAACTGTTCTTCTCTTGAAGATATTTCACCAATTAAAAATTGGGACCTTTCAAATATAACCAGAATAAGCGGTTTGTTCTGTGGCTGCAGTCGCCTGACAAACATCAATCCCCTCAAAAATTGGGACGTTTCAAATATAGCATCAATGGAAAGGCTGTTTGCCGATTGTATTCAATTGGAGGATATCACTCCTCTCGAGAATTGGGATGTTTCCAGCCTGAGAAACATGATTGAAATGTTCTGCGGATGTGAAATGCTTGAAGACATTTCACCTGTCAGTGAATGGGATGTTTCAAATGTTAAATCCTTTGATGATTTGTTCAATGGCTGTGAATCATTAATAAACATTTCCGCCCTAAAGAATTGGGATATCTCAAACATCACCAAATTAAGCGGTTTGTTTAAGGACTGCAGTTTATTGGCAGATATATCTGCCCTGAAGGAATGGGACGTTTCCAAAATAATTTCAATGGAGGAAATGCTTGACGGCTGTGAAGAGCTTGCTGATGTAACCGCCATAAAAGATTGGAATGTAAATCATGTAGCCAATATCGACAGGTTATTCAACAACTGTAAATCGCTTGAAAATCCATCATGTCTCGATTTTTGGATGCTTAAAAGCATTCAAACTGCCAGTGATGTATTTGAAAACTGTCAAAGTCTGAAATTCTATCCTATGTGGTATGCAAACGGTCAATTCACAGGTTTAAATAAATGGGTACAGGAATTCAATAAGCTCAACAGAACCACAGACAACATATTTGATTTGGGCGATTTGGAAGTTTTGATTATCCTGAAAGATGGTACTAACCTAACCAGCTGGAGTCAGGTGAAAAACAGACAGGACATATTGTTTGTTAATGAAGATTTATCCGGCAAAACAGATTTGGGTGAAAGATATGCCGGTATGACATCACTTAAGGCCATTTTTGCATTTGGAGTGGATAAGGCAGAAAAGATGATAGGAATGTTTTCAAAATGCCAGTCTCTGGAAGACATTACATTTTTAAAATTATGGGATGTTTCCAATGTTCATGAAATGAATTTCCTTTTCCACGGCTGCAGGGCATTGCGTGACTTTTCACCTTTAAGAGATTGGAATGTTGGCAATGTCGAAAATATGAACGGAATGTTTTTAAATTGCCTGTCCTTAATAGACAATTCCCCATTTAGAAACTGGAATGTAAGCAATCTTAAATATATGAGAGCGATGTTTTGGAATTGTGTCTCTTTAATTCATGTAATATCTCTCGGAAACTGGAATGTTAGCAATGTCGAAAATATGAATGGAACATTTTTCGGTTGTGTTTCACTGGAAAACATCACTTCATTGGGTAACTGGGATGTATCTAATGTAAATAACATGGGCGGAATGTTTGAACACTGCAGGGCACTTCCGAATATTACCGCATTAAGCCAATGGAATGTGGCAAATGTAAAAGCTATGGATCATATGTTTTGTGATTGCAGAACCCTGGAAGACGCTTCAACCATCAGTAACTGGGACGTGTCCGGTGTTGAAAACATGGATGCAATGTTTGAAGACTGCGCAGCACTAAATGAAACTCCTTCATGGTATAATGTTGAAAAAATTGAGGATGAAGAAGCAATAGAAGATGAAACCGAACCTCAGGAAGAGGACTCTTCAGACTAAAATGTAAAAATTATTTTTCATTTAAAGCAAAACCTTTAGTTAATTTAATTATCATTAGGTTCATATAATTAACCATAATTAGATTATCGAGGTTGTTATTTTGAAAATTTATAAATTTCTGATAGTTGGCATTCTGCTGGCTATTTTAACAATGGGTGCCGTAAGCGCATCTGATAATATAACTCAGGATGACGCAGTTTCGGCTGTAAGTGATTCATCTGACACTTTAGTCGGTGAATCTTACTGGGATGACGATTTTTATATAACAGTTCAGGAAAACTATGCCCAAGACAAGGACAAATGGAATTCAACAGATATAATGTATATTTCATCATCCTCCAAGGATAATGGAACATTCTCCATTTTGGTGGACGATGTTGAAAAGCAGTCCTTGAAGATTACAAACGGCTATTTTTCAATTGAAGATAACGGGTATGGTGGAACCTATGAAAAATACTTGCAGTATATTTATCCAGGCGATTTGGGTCTTGATTTAGGAAATTATAATGTTAAAGTTAAATACAATCAAAAAACTTTAATCGACAGCTCTGTTGGCCTAAAAGAAAAAGAGGATTTTGACATTTACATGTTTAATCCGTATTATTGCCATCAGGAATACTGGTCTACATCTAGTTTTATTACAATTGATTCCAATCATGCGAATACAGGAACATTGGAAATTCTTGTAAACGGCAACAGAAAAGTTTCATATGCCGTAAATAAAGGCGATTTTGAAGAGATTGCAGACTGCAGCAACAAATCAAGATATATATCTGCATCAGATTTATTTGATGACTATGGAACCTATGAAATTAAGATTACATTTACTGAAAATGGAACAACTAGAACTCTTAAAGATGAGAATGTTGTTGTAGCCGAAAGGGAACCGACAACAAACCCTAAACTGGAATTGTATTTCGATTTGTATACTGTAAACTTGCCTGCAGACAACAATGCTCATATTTACTTGCCTTGGGAGGCAACAGGAGTATTGAACATAAAATTCAATAATGTTGATGAAAACATAACCTATTCAAATGGACGAGCGTCCTATTTTATTCCTGCATGGAATTTAAACCATTTGGGAGAAAATGAAATCACAGCAACATATACAGGTGATGATTTCGGAACATTGACAGCTACAGAAACAGTTATTGTAGTTCCAACAATAACAGCTCCATTTTTTGTAAGTGATGGTGAAAACTTTACAATTACCATATGCACTCATGAATGGGTTAACGGTAATTTCAATGTGTATGATTACAATACTGGCAAAAAAGGTAAACTTCTGGCTTCAAATACAATAGCAAACAGATATTCAACTGTTGAACTGTCAAGCAACGTAATAGGTTTGAATAAATATTATCTGGAATTTGACTATCCTGGAGGAGACTATCCTATTGTTCAGGATGTTTATGTGGTTAAAAATTCTGAAAACATCTCAGCAGAGGTTCCAGATGCTGTGGAACTTGGATTAGATGCGACAGTTAAGTTAACTGCACCTGCCACTCCATTCGGCTTTGTATACATTTCCGTCGACGGCGGTGAAAATGAATTCTTCAGTCTGGAGTCCGGTGAAGTATCAAAAGTCATTTCCGGACTTTCAGCAGGTTGTCATAAGATAGCTGTTCAGTACAATGACGGTTATTTTGAAAACGGCAAATTGCTTGGGGAGGTATATTCAAACACTTTCAATGTTAATGTCGGAAAAATAACTGCAATAGCTGCTCCGAATATTTCAACTACTTACAACAATGCCAAAAATTTAGTTGTTACCTTAAAGGATGCAGACGGCAATGTTTTAAATGGTAAAAAAGTCACTATTGTTTTGAACGGTGAAACCTACAATAGAACCAGTGACAGCAATGGTCAGGTAAAATTATCAGTTAAATTGCCTGCAAAAACTTATAATGCAAATTTCAGATTTGATGGCGACAGCACATATTTGAAATCAAGCGGTTCTGCAAAAATCGTTGTTAAAAAAGCAACTCCAAAACTTGCTGCTTCTTCCAAAACATTTAAGGTAAAAACAAAAACCAAGAAAGTAACAGTAACACTTAAAAACAACAAGAACAGCCCTATTAAAAAGACCAAAGTTACTTTAACAGTCAACAAAAAGACATACAATGCTAAAACCAATACAAAAGGTGTAGCTACTTTCACAGTTAAATTAACTAAAAAAGGCAAATTTAATGCTGTTTATAAATATAAAGGAAGTTCCAACTATAAGGCAGCAAGTAAAAAGGTTAAAATCACAGTTAAATAAAGAGTTTAATTTCTCTTTATTTTTCACTTTTTTTAAATATTTTCAAAAACAAATAGTATTTCAGGGGTTTTTAACATGGACTTGGAATTTGATGACATGCTTGAAGAGGCAAGAAATCAGACTGATGAGGATGTTTTAGCCAATTTGGCTTTAAATGGTCCACATTGGACTATAAGAAAAGAAGCAGTTAAAAATCCTAATTTATGCAACCCGTCTGTTTTTGAAAAGGTATTGCTAAGGGAAAAAGACGATTATGTTTGTTTTTATGCTTATAGGAAGTTAAGATATTTTAACCCTGATTCCAAATTACTTATAGAACCTATAGAAGTTAGAAGATGCTCTGATGAAGGAAAACTAATAGATATAATAAAAAATTCTATTTACAAGGCACCTGCTATTGCCGGAGGAAAAAGAATCAGGCTCTGTACTGTATATCCGTATCTTGTATGTCCCGATAGACGATGGGAGGTCAGATATGAAGCGGCAAACAGCCCCATATTGGCGGATGAAGGATTATTGACTGATATAGCTTTAAACGATTATGATTTGCGTGTACGGTGCGGTGCAATTAACAATCCGAATTTAAATAATGAAGAACTTTTCTCATATCTTGCATTAAATGACTGTAAATATTCAGTTCGATATGATGCTGCTAAATACATTAAAAATGAGGATGTTTTAAAGCAAATAATAGAAAATGACTCAAAAAGCAGCGTCAGGGTCTCGGCCATTTACAATCCAAATTTGCAGGATCGGTCCTTTCTGGAAAAACTGGCATTGGATGATTATGATTATAATGTCAGGATAGCGGCCCTATTAAAGATAGAAGATGAAGAGGTTCTAAAAAATATATTTTTCAATGACGGTCATGGTTCTGTCAAGAAAGCCGTTTGTGAATGCATAAGCGATGAATCATTTTTAAATCAAATTGTAAACGGCAGAAACAAATATAGTTTGGCAAGTGCAGCGGGCTTAAGATTACATAAGCTGCACAATCCTGATTGGGATAGGGTTGATTTCGATAAAATGCATCCTGTCCACCAATTTGAACATTTAAACACTACATGTGATAGCATTTTTGATTTGAGGTATTTGGATGTTCTTATAATATTGAAGGATGGGACAAACCTGACCAGCTGGGATGACGTCAGCTATAAAAGGGAAGTCCTCTTTGTAAGTGAAAATCTCTCAAAAAAGGATGATTTGACTGAAAAATACAAGGATTTATCCAGCATGAAAGTCATTGTCACTACCGAAATATCAGATAATGTAACATCACTTGAAAACATGTTTTTCGGATGCTTTTCACTTGAACACATATTATTTGCCCCAGACTGGGACGTATCCAATATACAAAACATGAATGGAGTATTCAAGGAGTGCAACAGTCTGAAAGATCTTTCACATTTAAGGGATTGGGATGTATCGAACGTGACCAGCATGAATTCGATGTTCGAAAACTGTTTTTCATTGGGAAGCATTTCGCCGCTGGGGCAGTGGAATACTCATAATGTATGCGATATGGGGCATATGTTTGATGATTGCCATTCTCTGGAGGATATTCACGGTTTATTCAACTGGGATGTAAAAAATGTGGAAAACATGGAATACATGTTCAGCTGCTGCAACTATCTGGAAGACATTTCTTCACTGGAGTTCTGGGACATTTCAAATCTTAAGAATATGGCGCATATGTTTGACGGATGTGATTATCTCCGTGATTTTACTCCAATAAGCGCATGGGAATTTGACAAGGTGGAAAATACCGAAGCAATGTTTGCAAATTGTGCAATAAAAGAAGAGGAAATATTTGAAATTTTTAAAGAATTGGAATCTGTAAGACAAATAGATTTAAAAAGCAGGCACTTGCCTCTGGGGTAGTGGTGAAATTGAGCAAATATTTCTATAATGATGATTTAAACGAATTTGAAGCATTGAATGAAACTTGCAAAAGCATTTACGAACTTGGTGATGTTAAAGTATTGATCATCTTAAAGAACGGAGAAAACCTCACTGACTATCTTGATATTGAAAATCCGAAAGATGTGATTTACATAAGTGAAGATTTATCCGCCAGGACTGATCTGGAGAGATACTATTATCTGGGTCAGGTCTTTGAAAGGACCTATGGTGATGATTCGCCGGTTTTTATAAGATACACCCAAAATCCATTCAAAAACATTAGGGCAATGGTGGTGCAAAACGTTCAGGCCAGTGTCACTTCACTCAATGACATGTTTAGAGGTCTTGAAAGACTGAAGACTGTTTCCGGTTTGGATACATGGGATGTGAGTAATGTCCTCACAATGGATTCTCTTTTTATGGAGTGCATAAATCTCAAGGCAATTTCAGGACTTGGCAGTTGGGATGTCGGCAATGTTCATGACATGACATGGGCTTTCAATGAGTGCAAGAGCCTTGAAGATATTTCAGATTTGAAAAATTGGGATGTTGGCAATGTCAAATCAGTGAGGGGAATGTTTAAATATTGCCACAGTCTGGATGATATTTCGACAATTGAATCATGGAATTTGAATCCTGATTGCGATACTAAAAACATGTTCTACGAAACCAGGTTTGAAAACAGGTTCAAATCCAGAAAGCAGGAATTAAAAATGGAAGATGATCTTGAAGGATCAAATATTAAACCCGGATTGTCCTGCAAAAATTGCGGAAGTACTAATTTAATCTATGACTGCGGGGAAATAACCTGTAGTGACTGTAAAAAAATTGTTAAAAGTCATTTTGAACTAAAATGCCCTGATTGTGATTGCAATGATATTAAATACACTAGTTTGCATGATTTGGAATGTAAAAGGTGTGGAAGAATTATTTTAGAGAATGTTTATTTTGAGTCTTTTAAAAATTGGAAATGATGTGTATTAAGCAAAACTAATTTTCATGAAAAAATAGGATATTACAAAACGGGAGAAATGGAAGCATGATATTAAATCATGCTTTGAAAAATTATGGAAAAAAGATAATTGAAGGAAATTATATTTTCCTTCTGATTACACAAGCTCCGCCTAGAACAGCGCTGACCGCAAATAATGCAAAGATAGGGTTACCTGTTGCAGGCATTCTGTAAGCTGCAGTTGAGTTGATAATATTTTCATCTGCTGCATGACTGCTTGCATTGCCTGTTGAGTTCATCATTGCTGATTCATTGTGGCTTGCATCAGGAGGAGCTATCATTTCGTCATTAATAGCTTCAGCGTCAGGATTTTCGCGACTGGCATTTTGTGTTTCATTGTGGGAATAATCAGGAGGAATTATTATATCATCATTAACTGCTTGGGAGTCATCTGAGCCTAAATCACTGGAGTAATCTGTTACATCATCTGTTGCACTTACTGCACATGCGGAGAAAACTACGCAAAATATTGCAAGTATTGCCAATAAGTTTGTTCTAAGTTTCATTTGTATCACCAAGAGTATTGTGTGTTTTTTTTAGGTTTGTTAATTTAGGAAATAACATGTTAATTTTTGATTTAACACATCTTTGCCAAAGAAATATATAATTAAGTTCATATATAAAGTTTTTCGAATGTAAGTACTTACTTGCGTCTTAAAAATAAAAAATAGAATGATTTAATCAGTTATTTATAAAAATAATTGATTTTTTTAACTTAGATTTTACATTAACGATTGAAATTTCTAATTCTGACTAAAATTTCTATGCGGATATATCGCACTATAAAATTCGGATGTGAATTCTATAACCGTGCCGTTAATGTAAAACTGCTGTTAAAATAAGCTAACTTTCATCTTAAACTATTGAAAAAATAAGGGAATCATGAAGTTAAATTGAACTTCATGGCTATACTGTAATTACCTTTGCAAGGTTTCTTGGTTTATCAGGATTATATCCCTTTTCGATTGTCACGTAGTAGGAAACTAACTGTAATGGTACTGTATAAACCAACGGAGCAATAATGTCTGTTACTTCAGGATTGATTCCGATGATTTCCTTTGAGTTTTCAGCTATTTTCTCATCGCCTTTAGCACCAACACATAATACGATAGCTCCACGAGCTTTAACCTCTTCAATATGTGTCATTGTTTTATCATAATCCTCTCCAGGTGGGACAACTACAATGACAGGGACTTTTTCATCAATTAAAGCTAGAGGGCCGTGTTTTAACTCCCCTGCAGGATATGCTTCCGCATGGATATAAGTGATTTCCTTGAGTTTCAAAGCACCTTCAAGTGCAATCGGATAGGAAAATCCACGTCCGAGATAGAATATGTTTTCTGCAAAGGTATACATTTTAGATAACTCTTTAATTGTTTCCCTTTCTTTTACTGCTTCATCGATGTATGCCGGAACTTTGTTGAGCTCCTCAATCAATTCACCGTTTTTGGAAAGCAATCCTGCAAACAGATAAATTGCTGTCAGCTGTGCAATGTATGTTTTTGTTGCTGCCACTCCGATTTCAGGCCCTGCCTGAGTCTGAATTACAAATTCCGCTTCATCGGTCATAGCTGATCCTGCAACATTAACGATAGCTAATGTTTTTGATGTTTTTCTGGCTTCTTTTAAGGCCATACGTGAATCATAGGTTTCACCGGACTGTGAAATGAAAATGACTAATGTGTCTTCATCCCATGTTCTTGCAGTGTATTTTGACTCTGATGCAATTACGACATCACATGCAATTCCTGCCATGGATTCAATCAGGTATTTTCCTGTAATTGATGCATGATAGGATGTACCGCAGGCTACAAAGCAGATTCTTTTTACATCTCCGATTTCATCGATAATCTTTTGGATGTTTGCCTTTTGACCTAAAGTGTTTTTTACGGCTTCGGACTGTTCTATGATTTCCTTGATCATAAAGTGAGGATGACCTTCCTTTTGTGCCATTTCAGGAGTCCAGTCAATATATTTGGATTCCCATTTTACATTTTCACCGTTTTTATCATGAATTTCAATGCCATCTTTTGTAAGGACTGCAACTTCACATTCATCAGGTCTTATAACGTCACGGGCATATTCAAGTACTGCAGGTGTATCTGATGCAACGAAATAACCTTTTTCACCATATGCCACGATTAATGGAGAGTCTTTTCTTGTTGCAACAAGTTTGTCAGGCTCGTCTTTGGAAATTGCAACGATAGCATAAGATCCTTTAAGTTTTTCTGTTGTTTTTCTTAATGCATCTTCAAGGCTTTTGCCTTTTTCCATGAATTTTTTAATAAGGTTAGGAATCACTTCACTGTCTGTTGTTGATTTGAAAGTGAATCCTTCTTCAATCAGCTCTTCCTTCAAGTCAGTGTAATTTTCAAGAGTACCGTTGTGAACGACTGCAACGCTTTGTGAATTGTCCATGTGTGGATGGGCATTTGCGTCGGTTGGTCTTCCTGTTGACGCCCATCTTGTATGTGCAATTCCAAGATCTCCTTTCATATCTTCGAAATTCAGGTTTTCGTTTACAGTTTCAATGTCTCCTTTTCCTTTTTTAACATTAATTGTGTTATCATAAGTAGCAATACCTATTGAATCGTATCCTCTGTATTCCAATTTTGAAATGCAGCTGAATAAGATAGGTGCCACATCTTTATTTTCTTTTAAAATGCATCCAACAATTCCGCACATTTTATCACCTTAATATGTTAATTAGTAATTAGTTAAACTTAAGATAATATAAATCGCATAAATAAAATGCTTTATAAACAATTTGTTTTTTAAACAAAATTCTTTAAATAACCTGATTTTGAATTTCAAATCTTATTTTAGCCTAAAGCTATTACTTTACATAATTTAAATACTTTTTTTGATATAATTATCTTTAAGTGATAGTATGAAAGAAAAGATTTTGGAAAAACTTCATGAATTGGAAGTTAGAGAGAATATTACAATTTTATATGCTGCCGAATCAGGTTCAAGAACACATGGCTATTGCAATAAGGATTCGGATTACGATATCAAATTCATTTATAAACATAATGATATTTCCCAATATCTGGTTCTGGACAATTTCGAAGATGTGATTCTTGAAGAGGACGGTTTATTTGATATGGTGGGATGGGATATTAAAAAAGCATTGAACCTTCATTACAAAAGCAATGCAGGTTTAAAGGAATGGTTGGATTCCCCTATTGTTTATATTCCTGATGAAATTGGGCTGTTTAAGAATTTGCCTGAATTCAATTCCGTTACGCTAATGAACCAGTACTACGGCCAGGCTTTAAAAACAAACAAAAAATATATTGCAGGCAGCAATTTAAGGGATAAAAAAATTATTAAAAAAACATTATATGTCATTAGATGCAATTTTTCCTGGATGGAATTAAGCCAAAACCCACCACAGGTATCTGATGATGTGAAGGAAGCTATTTCCAATATGACAGAAGCTTATAAAAATTTGGCATTTGATGATATAACAGATGAGGATCTGCAGTTGATTCACACATGGATTAACGATTCTTTGGATAATTTCAGTTTTGAAAAGCCAAAATCCAAAGCTCAAAAAAAGGATGTTGAAGAATATAATGTAAGATTTCAGGAGATACTGGGTTTAAGATGATGAAGATAGTTTTTATTTGCAGCGGAAATACTTCAAGAAGTCCGATGGCTGAAGGAATCTTTAGGAAAATGGTTAAAAATGCTGATGTTTCCTCTGCAGGTTTTTCAACCGAATCCGGTGAAAAGGCAGATGAATATGCATGTTTAGTTTGCAGAAAACATGGAATTGATTTATCTGACTTTAAAACAACCAATATATCTGATGTTGACTTTAACTCCGTTGATTTGGTATTGACAGCCACAGTTAAAAACAGGGAAAAGATTAAAAAGTTCTATCCGGATATTAATGCCTATACCATCAGACAATATGGCGGATGTAACAGTAATCTGGATATTAAAGACCCGTCCGACGGTGGATTGGGTAGTTATGTGGTCTGTTATTTTAAAATAAAAGAAGCGTTGGAGAAAATTTTGAAAACTCACAGTGAATTCGAGGTGTTAATGTGAAAGTGATGTTTGTATGCACAGGAAACATTTGCAGAAGCCCGATGGCTGAAGCAATATTTAAAGACATTGCTGGTAATGTTGAGGTTTCATCTGCAGGCACTTTTGCACTTGACGGTGAAATGGCATCATACAATGCAATTGAAGTATGTAAAAGTCATGGTCTTGACCTGTCAGGTCATAGGTCAACTCCAATTGAGGATTCAGATATTGAAGAAATGGATTTGGTATTGACCGCAACAGTCAGACATAGGGATTATCTTAAGGGGGAATATCCTAATTTGAAAATATGTACAATTAAGGAATGTGCAGGATATGAAAATCTGGATATTGCAGATCCATACGGTTATAATTTAAATGTTTATGAAAATTGCTTTTTGGAGATAAAAGAAGCTTTGGAAAAGATTTGTGAATCAAAATTTGATTTTTCTAAAATTAAAATTTAGTCAATTTCTAAATTGCTTTGGTTTGGCTAATTGCTTTCAAATCAAGTAATTTTTCATCTATTTTTTAAAAAAAGAGTCATGTTATTGCTCTCGTGTTGAGCTTGTCTAATATTTCTAATTGGTATGGTTTGACTTTATTGTAATTTTGAGGTGTTTTTAAAAGTTCATCGAAGCAATTTAATGCATCTTGCAGTTTATTCATCACTCTTAACACCAGGGCTTTATTGAAAAGAGCGCAGGTATAATTTTCATCTATACTCAGGCATTTATCGAAGCATTCAATGGCTTTTTGATAGTCGCTACAGATAAACAGCACGCCTCCCTTATGGTTCAGCGTGTTGATGTCATTTTCATCCAGCTCCAAAACCAGATCCATTAATGTCAATGCCTTTTCAGGATTGTTTTCCTTGATTAATGCTTTTATGGCCTGCATTTTTAGTCTGTCGACTTTGCTGTTAATGTCAAAGTCCCCGTCATCATAAATAAATTCCCTTTCAAAGGTAGTTTTTATCTCATCAATCAGTTTGTTTGCCTGATTTTCACAGGAGGGGTCTTCTTCAATGGCCTGCATGAGAATGTCAAGTGAATCCCATAGCTTGTTTTCATCTTTAAGTTTAATCCCCTTTTCAATCAGTTCATTCACCGTTTCATCGGCATTATCATTGGCATCGATGATTTCACTTTTTAGGATATTTATGATATTTTCCAGGTTCGGATTGACTTTCAACGCCTTATCAAAATATGCCATTGCATTTTCAAAGTCATTTCTGTGTTTGGCAATCATTCCTTTATTGAGAAGCGCTGATGAGTTTTCAGAAATAGACAGAGAATGATTGAAACATTCATCCGCTTCATCAAATCTGTTCAGTTTCATCAGGGTTGACCCTTTGCCATTGATGGCTTGTGTTTTTTCAGGTTCAATTTCGAGCACTTCATCAAAAATTTCCAAGGCTTTTTCGCTGTCATTTTGCATATAATCGTAAGCTTCATTAATTTTACTGTTGATATAGTCTTCTAGCATAATATCCCTCGATAATAGTTAATAAAAAAAGTAATGGATTTTAAAAAAGAGTGATGATTAATTTGGGGTAAGGTAATGTTTTTTGGCAATATTAGTATTTCCCAACAAGTTTCATAAATTTTATTCGAGTCCAAACTAATCATAACTCAACACCTGAATGGTAGTTTGAATATTCATATTAATAAGTCACATAAAGTAAAAACTTTAATTGACCATGTTACTTCTATACCACACGATGCTTGTCCTCTCTTTTTTCATTCTTTTTATTTCCCTAAAGAAGTTTCCATTACAATCGGGTTTCTTATGAGGTGTGATAATGACCAGATTATTGCTGACTTCACCAATTCTGTAGAGAAGCATTGGAAGCATTGATTTTTCACATAAGTGCATTGCATATGAGCAAATTACAAAATCATAACGTTTTCCAATTCCATTTTGAACAATATCTTTGAAGGTCATTGGGATGCAGCTATTGCCTGTGTTTTTTTCATAGAGGCCTTTGGTGTAGGGATCAATTCCCTCAACACTGCACTCACTAAACATGTTGGACACTTCTCCGCTTCCACAGCACAAATCGAGTATGTTTCCATTAATGTTCCATTCAGTTTTAGCTTCTGTCAAGAGGTTTTCTATGTTACTTTTATGAGGATTTTCATAATCCTGGCTGTGAAGTTTGTAGAATCCGTCTACACCATGTTTTTTGTATTCGTTAATAATCGCATCCATATTGTCACCTCAAACTAATTGTTGGGGTCTTTAATATAAAAATCAGATAAAGCTTTCTGTTTATGGGATTAATTAAATATTAAATAGAATATAGTTTTAAATGAGGTTGTATATTATGTATAAAAATATAGAATCTGCGATAGGATTGCATTTTCAAAGAATATTGAAGAAATGTTGCATCCCACATTGGGAAATCCTATTTTAAATTATTGGGAGGTTAGCTTATGAAAATAATGTTTGTATGTTATGCCAATACGTCCAGAAGTGCAATGGCAGAAGCAATATTTAAAAGGATGGTTGGAGACGATATTGAGGTCTGCTCTTCAGGAATCATGGCAGTAGATGGCAAAAAATCTTCCCCTGTGACTGTTGAGGTGTGCAGATCTCATGGAATCGATATAACTTCCCACACGGCAACCAACTTCAGAAATTCAAATATTGAGGATATGGATTTGGTTTTGACTCTTGAGGACTTTTATACTCAAAGGGTAAAGGATTACTATCCTGATTTAAAAATCTGCACAATCAAGCAGTTCGTTGATGAATATCCTCCGGACATTAACGATCCTGCCGGCGGGGACTATAAGGTATATGATGCCTGTTTTTGCGAGATTGAAAGGGTATTAAAAAAAGTAGATAAAAAAATTAAACTAATTTTGGAATGAAGATTATCAGTCCGATTACTGCAGATGCAATAGCTATTGATAAAACGGCACCTGCAGATGCATCCTTGATAAATCTAATTTCCTCGCTGTAGTCACTGTCAATGTAGTCAAGTGTTTTTTCAATGGAAGTGTTAAATAATTCCGCACTTATTACAAGATCAAATAACATAATACAAATAATCCATTCGATATTGGATAATCCAACAATTAAACCGGCTGAAATAACACACATCATAATTATTACTTGGATTTTCAGATTTCTTTCAGTTGAAACAGTATTGATTATCCCGTTAACTGCATCTTTGAAACTTTTAATTATTGACATGTTAATTCATTTGATTTAGTTATAATTAACTTGATTAAAGAAATTTCTTTACTTATTTTAAATAGGTATTTTGATATATCTATTATTAGATTTTATAATATGAGAATTGAATCTGATGAATAAATATTAGGTTGGGATAATAATGAATACCGATTATTTAAAAGACTTTGAGGAAATGAATAATACAACAGAAAATGTATTTGATTTGGGAGAATCAGGTCTTCTAATCATTTTAAAGGACGGAACTAACTTTACTAGCTGGGAAGACATATATGATTTTGATGATGTTCTTTATATCAGTGAAGACCTATCCAAGCTGGAGGGCTCTTCAAAATCCCACTTATGTGATAATGCAGAAGTTATCATTATTAAAAATTACACTGATAGTCTTCAATTTGGGTTTTATAAAAAGTCTATAAAATCACTTTTTTTCAAGTTTGATTCATTAATCGCTTTCTATGCTATAAATTGGGATATTTCAAAGGAAATAGATATTCGTAACATGTTTTTTCACTGTCATTCTCTGGAATATGTTTTTCTTGAAAATTGGGATACTTCTAATGTAGAAACCTTTTGGGGCATGTTTGCCGGTTGCTGCAGCCTGAAAACATTGGACGGACTTGAAAATTTCGATTTGAGTTCCGCTGTAAAAATGGAATCCATGTTTGAATCCTGCTTTTCTTTGGAAGATGTCTCATTCGCTTCAGATTGGAACATGTCAAATGTTGAAAATATTTTTGAAATGTTTCGGGACTGTTATAGTCTAAGGGATGCGAGCTGTCTGAACTGGAAATTCGGCAATCTTGAAGATGGAGACAACCTGTTTATAAATTGCAATAACCTTGAAAAGCTTCCCGAATGGTACGATGATGAGTTTAGGGGAAAATTCGGTATAAGAAAACATCTTGAAAATGCCGATGATTCATTCATATATAAGATTATAAACGGATTTGACGAGCAGGACATTTTTGTTGCCGTAAGCTACATAGAAAATGAAGAAATGCTAAAGGAGTTAATAAATGATGATTCTTTACATTATTATGTTAAAAGGGCGGCACTGTTAAATCCTAATCTAAAGGACAGTAATATTTTAGAAGATTATGCATTGTATAGTTATGAACATATAGAAAGGGCTTATGCAATTGAAAATCCAAATTTCAGAAACGTTAAACTCTTAAAAAAGATTGCAGAAACTGATAAAAATTATTTGGTCAGATTTCAGGCAGAACTAAAATTAAAAGAATTGCTCTATGATAAGTATCAACAGAATTAGTGCTCTTAAAAATCAACCCTGGGAGGTAACTCTTCAGGGGGATATATTTGACTGGGATAATATGAATTTCAAGGAATTTGAAGAATTATTTAAAAGTGGAGCTAAAGAGATTACTTTAAAAGAAGATGTTGTATTCGAAGCCGGTGAAAAAGAAACCTATGAAAATGGCATTGAAATTAACGAAAAAGGTTTAATTATCAATGGAAATGGCCATGCCATTGACGGAAAAGCTCAGGTGTCCCTATTATACATTAAAGCTGAGGTCACTTTAAAAAATATCCTCTTCAAAAATGCATATTGTGAATACTCCGGCGGAGCAATATTCAATGATGCTGATTTGAAAATTGAAAATTGTGGCTTTTGTAATAACTCCTCTGATGAATTTGGAGGTGCCGTCTATAATAAATGTTATTCCAGATTGACTATAATCAATTCAGGATTTAGAAAAAACAGGGCGGATTATGGGGGAGCCATTTTCAATGATTCAAATTCACTGGCGAATTTGGATGGAGCAGTTTTTAAATCAAACTCTTCTGAATTTGAAGGGGGAGCTATTTACAACAAATCAAAATTATCAGTTTATGGAACTTTGTTTTACGGTAATGCTTCATTTAAGGGAGGATCCATCTATAACGAAGGTATGTTGAATATTAGGGATTGCAATTTTGAAAAAAACATTGCAAGTGAAGGCAATGACATCAAAAATCAGAATGAAAATAATTTAAATATTCATAACTGCAGTTTCCATTGACTAAAGCAATTTGTTTATACGATTTATATATAAAATGAATTAAATATTTAAATAACCAATAATGTGGGGGTGAAAACATGTTTGAATTAGCAGGAAAGTATGCAACAGCTAAAGTCTTTTCAGATGAAGTTGACAGCACAAGCATTTCACAGGTAATCCAATTTTTAAACCAGCCGATTGCCGAAGGCCAGACTGTCCGCATGATGCCGGACATTCATGCTGGAAGAGGATGTACCATTGGAACTACAATGACAATCACTGATAAGGTTGTTCCTAATCTTGTAGGATCAGATATCGGCTGCGGAATGGAAGTATTATACCTGGATACTGATGAAATAGATTTTCAACGTCTGGACAGTATCGTTCGAACAAAAGTCCCTCACGGTTATAATAAAAGAGTTGTTCCGCATCATTTCATGAAGGATTTTGATTTAACAAGACTCAAATGTTATTTCAATCTTGAAGCGGGAAGTGAAGGCAATTTCGATTTAGGAACTCTTGGTGGCGGAAATCATTTCATTGAAATAAACAGAACTCAAAACAATGAATTGATCTTGGTAATTCATTCAGGAAGTCGCAGAATCGGTGCAGATGTATGTGACTATTACCAGAATGAGGCTCTCAAGGAGTTTAAAAGACATCATAACATGGCTCAAAATAAGGATTTAATCTACTGTGAAGGAAAACTGTTCGAGGACTATATTCATGACATGAAAATCATGCAGGACTTTGCAGCCCGCAACCGTCAGGCCATTGCTGATACAATTCTTACTGAATACGGAATGGATTACACTAAACAATTCACAACTATCCATAACTATATTGATATGGACAGGATGATTTTAAGAAAGGGTGCGGTTTCAGCAAACAAAAACGAAACTTTAATCATTCCAATCAATATGCGTGACGGATCCATCATTTGCAAAGGTAAGGGAAATCCTGATTGGAATTATTCAGCTCCTCATGGTGCAGGACGTCTGTTCAGCCGTTCAAAAGCTAAAGCCGAACTGTCTTTCGACGAATATCAACGTACTATGGATGGAATCTATTCAACATCCGTTTCCCAAAAAACTATTGATGAATCTCCGATGGCATATAAACCAATAGATAATATTTTAAATAATGTTGAAGATACAGTTAAAATAATGGAAATTGTAAAACCAGTTTATAATTTCAAAGCTTAAATAAGGGTTATTAATATGTCTGGGTTAAAGTATATGGATTTATCTTTAGATGAAATCTTAAAAAATCTTCAAATGTGTAAATCAGTTGTAGCTAATCAGGAAGAATCAATTATCAAGTTTAGAGATGTTATTCTTTCAGCTTCTAATAGGCGTGTGGTTTCAGAGAGAAAAACCACAATTTTCCTTGCAGGCGCAGGAAGGTCAGGTTTTGTTGCAAAATCCTTTGCAATGAGATTGATGCATTTGGGCTTTTATGTTTATGTATTTAATGAAACAATAGCTCCTCCTGTACGGGATGGTGATATTATTATCATCATTTCAAAATCAGGCAAATCCAATTCAATCACTCAAATCGTTGAGGATTCCAAAATAGACAATGTAAAATTTTTGGCAGTTTGCGGAAATACCGAAAGCGAACTTGCACAAAAGGCTGATGCCAGAATTGTCATAGATTCCCTTCCTCAAACTTTAGTCAGACTTGAAGATAATGATGTTAAAGAATTCATGGAAACTCTGCCAAGAGCTTTAATCAACTTTGAAAGTGATGAAGTGGTAAGGGGTAAAATAGAAGCACTTCCTAAAAAATCAGCAGATTTAAGTGATAATGAATTGTGGAAGGAAATTAATGATTTGCCAAATCAGATCAGAGGAATCAGCAATATTTACCGCCCGCTTGAATTAATCTTAATGGGAACAGCTTTTGAGGTTTCAGCTCTGGTTTTACTAGATGCTTTGGTTGCTGAGTTAATGCAAAGTTTAAATTTACGTGAAAAAGATTTGAAAGCTTATCATGACGTATTAAGCAGTGCAATTTAAGTATAAAATTTATGGAGATATATTATGAACGATTCAGACATTGATAAAACAGTAATTCTTGACTCTGAAGGGTCTGATTTAATTTCAGAAAAGTTATCTGCAGTAAACAATAAGGCCAGATTTTCAATTCTTGAAATTTTAAGAGACCATCAAAAATATAATCAATCACAGTCAAAAGACCCGTTATATTCCCGTGAAATAAACAGCGAACTCTTAAATAAGTATAATATTGAAATCTCACCTCAAAGATTAGGACAGCTAATGAAACAGCTTAAAGATGCCAATATGGTTAAAGAAGTTGAAATTAAAAAGGAAGTGCCTAATAAAGTAGGTAAAAGAGGTGTTAAGGCATATGTCTTAAAGGAAGATGCCTTTGAAGATTTGTTCTTGGATATCACTTTCCTGTCAGATGAACTTTTCACATTCTTTGATTTGTATAAGTCCAATCAGAAATTCCATGAAGATGGAAACTGCGTCTTGACAGTATTCAATGGAGTGGATAAGGGCAAAACATTTAAAGTTAGAAAAGATGAAACTGTTCTGATTGGCCGTAAGGCTAATTTCTCACAGGATGACTTGGCTTCATTTTCCATTCTCCTGGACAACAGCTATGATACAGTTTCAAACATATCCAAACCTCATTTAAAACTGTTCTATAAGGATGACGACTGGTATATAATTGATGAAGCCAGTTCAAACGGAACTTTTATTGGAGATTTGGAAGTACAGAAAGGAAGACCTACTAAATTAAAACCTAATTCATTTTTAAAATTATCTAGAGGAAATGGCGGAGCAGTTATTTATTGTTCATTTTAATTAGATTTTTTTAAATCTAATTCGGTGGTTTAAGTGGACTTTGATGAGGTAAAACACTTAATTGAAGAATTTTTTAATGGCAAATTTGAAGTTAAAAAATTTCTGGGTGAAGGATCATTTGCAAAGGTGTATTTGGTAAACCATAACTACCTAGATGCCTTGATGGCAATGAAAATCATCAAAGAACCCTTAAGTGCCACAACCAATAAAAAAGACGTTTTTCGCGAAGTAACCCTTGCTTGTCAGATTAGGCATGAAAATATCATAAGTATCTATGATGCTGCGGAAATAAACAATTTTGAAGACGGCAAAAGCCATGCTTATTTTGTAATGGAATATGTTTCAGGAGGCGATTTGGAGCATTTTTTAAATTCATATGTTGAAATCAACATGTTCATGCCCATAAGCCTTTGTCTGGATTTGATGGAGCAGATTTTGAGCGGTTTGAATACTCTCCATTCTGCAAATCCTCCAATCATTCACCGTGACCTGAAGACAAATAATGTTCTTCTCAGTTTCAATGCCTGCGGCGACATTGTCATTAAGATATCAGACTTCGGTTTTGCAAAGGAAGTCACAACCACCATTTCAGACATTGATATTGCAGGAACAAGGCCATATATGGCTCCTGAACTTTTTAACAAATCTGTTTCAACCAGAAGTGACATATATGCTGTCGGTGTCATGTTCTATCAGCTATTGACAAACAGGTATCCTTATAATGTTGGTGATTACACAAATGAGGAATTGGTTGAACTGAAACCATGGAAAAAGGATTTGAAACCTCCAAGTCATTATAATCCGCAGGTTTCGGACTTATTGGATGAAATCGTACTGAAAAGTCTTGATGTCAATCCCAATAATAGGTATGGTGATGCCAGTGAGATGCTGGTTGATGTTAAAAAGGCCATTGATGAGCATGATTCAGCTCAAAGCATGCCTTCAGCTAACACTAAAGATAACTACAATGATGATTATTGCGAATATATTATCAATGATTCAATTAAAGAGGCTTTCAGGCTTGCAAAATGTGAAAATAAACTTAATGATGCTATTGAAATATTGGAAGGAGAAGTTTTGGAGAATTATGCAATCCGTAAATTCTACTCTGAAACGCTTAGAATCTGGAAATCAAAACGCCCTGATTTGAAACTGATTTCAAAAGCATTTACGGTCAATCTTAAGGGCAGGCATTATAAACTCTCCTGTAACTTTTTAAAGGAAGCTATTGCATATAATCCATCGCTTAAAAGTAAATATCAACATTATATTGATTTGTGGGAGATTTTCATTGATTTGGAAAGGCATGGCAGTCTGTACAAAGCTGTTGTGCTGCTTGAAAAGCTTATGGATTCAAATCGTGAAATCAGAAAGCTCTACAAGGACATTCTTCCAACGCTTAAGAGTTACTCAGTTGATGAAATAATAATTGAGGCTATCCGTTTAGTCAATCTGAATGATTTATCATCCGCTGCTAACCTGATGGAGTTTGCAGTTGTTATGGATGATCAGGTCAGGAAAGAATATGCATATAAACTGTCACTGTGGAAACAGAATATGAAAATGCATTTCAAGCACTCCAGCAAAATCAAGGAAGATACAATTGATTATGCAATAGATTTGGGAACAACCGACTCGGTAATATCTTATTTTAACAATGGAAATCCTATAATTATTAAAAATCACAGGACTGGAGAAGATTTCACTCCGTCAGCGGTTTTGGTTGATGAAGCTGATACTGTGGAAGTCGGCGTTAGTGCAAAGGATGCAATATTGAAAAACGACAGCAATGCAGTTACTGAATTCAAGCATAATATGGGCTTTTCCATTCCATTCAAATTTGAAAAGTCATCCCGTGTGATGTTTCCCGAAGAGCTTTCCGCTGAAGTTTTAAAGGATTTGAGAGTGTCTGTATATGATGAAACCGGTGTAAATATTGAACATGCAGTGATTTGTGTTCCTGCAAATTCAAATCCGATTAAGACAAAAGCTGTTAACGATGCAGCTGACCTTGCAGGATTCAGATCACACAGTCTCATATTGGAGCCGATTGCAGTAAGTCTTGCTTATAATCTTCATAAAACTAATGGAATCTGGATGATTTATGACTTGGGCGGTGGAACATTCAACGTTAGTCTGATTAGGGACAATAAAGGGGAACTTGAAAAACTTGCAACCGACGGATTGGAAAATCTTGGAGGAAATGCATTTGACTGGAAGATTGTCGATGATTTATTCAGGCCAAAAATAGCATATGACTTGAATCTGGATGATTTCAGACGGGGCAATCCGAAATATGTGGAAGTTTTTGCAAGACTTAAAAATGCCGCCGAAATTTCTAAAATAAATTTATCTAAAATGGGCAAGACAGACATATGCATCAGCAATCTTTTTGATGATTATGACTTTAGATATACTTTAACAAGATATAAGTTCAAGGAAATTATAGACCCTTTAATAGAATATACGTTTAAAGTAGTGAGAAACCTATTAGAGGAATACTCAGTTAGTGAGGAAGATATTGATAAAATTATCCTTGTTGGAGGCTCATCCATCAGCCCTATTGTACAGTCAATGATTAAAAAGGAATTTTCATGTGAAATAGAATCAAGCCTAAATCCGCTGACAGTAGTATCAAAAGGTGCTGCAATTTATGCGGGAAGCCTTGAAAAACCTCACATTGACGTCAAAAAAGAACCGTTGTCAGTGCTTTTAAAGCATAAGAATGGTGTTTTGAAAGGTAAGGTATTTTCAAATGATTTGAAATCGTCATTTTTAGGCTATGATATTGAAATTGCATCAGAAAGGGTGCCTTTGAAAATAGACGGAACATTCAAGTTGGAAAATCCTCCTCAAAAATATGACATTGCCATATGGGATAATGAAAATCCGGTTGAACTTGATGCTAAATCACCGGACTGCATTGATGGCGAAATGATATTTATTCCATACTTAAATAAGGAATTTGACATTAACGCTGATTCTCAATTTAAGGAATTGATGAATCGGTACTCAAAATTATTAAAGGAAATTGATTATTTAAGCGAATATTCATTGATTAATGAGTGTGAAATTCAAAAATATATAGAAACATTGCTTGAAATATCCCAAAGGGATAAAATTGCCCTTAATCAGACAGAAATTTATATAGATTATTTAACCGGTATTGTGGAGGATGCAAAAAGAAATCTGGAACATTCAATGCTTCTGGAAAATGTAGCCGGAAAAATTGAAGTTGTAAAGAACAAAGGGCTGTTTGAAATTGGAGATCGGGGCAATGATTTGGAAAAATACGATTTGGACGAACTTAGAGACATTCATGCTTCTCTGGTTGAGGAATATGTCTCATTAAATAGAGATGTTGTAATCATTGACTGCTTTTTCAATTTAAAACTTGAAGGGGTATATACGAACAATGAAAAACTGGCAGATGAGTTAATTGAAAATGCACAGTTAGCTTTAAATCTTAAAGATTATGAAGAGCTTTTAAGCATCGTTAATGTATTGTATGAACTTGATGAGCGTGATGGTAAATGAAATGCTTTATATCATTTATATACATTATCAAATAGATTAGGAAGTAGTGGTAACCTATGAAAAACCCAAAAAATTCTATAAAACCGACAGTAATACTTAATAAAAGTAATTCAGATGGATTTTTAGACTTTAACTCTCCATTTGATTTGTCTGAAGTTATTAAAGTATTGAATAAATCAAAAAGGTAGGTGAAAGTGATGGGAGACAAACTAATTGAATTACCAAACCACGGTCGTCTTATTGTTGTAACCGATTTGCATGGCAATTTGGATGATTACAATCATTACTTGAATTTATGGGATGAATCCGATCCTGATTTTCACATTGTTTTTACCGGAGATTTAATTCATGGTATGGATGAAGATACTGATGGTTCAGTTCAAATTCTTGACGATGCAATGGCCAAATCAAAGGAATATTCAAATTTCCACACACTTTTAGGAAATCATGAATGGGCACATATTACAAACAAGGAGATTTACAAAAATCGTCAGCCTCTTGTTTTAGGCTTTAAAAATGTAATTTCTTTTAGCAAAGGATTTATTGAACCTCATCTGACAAATTACATTAAATTCTTTAAAACAATGCCTTATTTCGTAAAGACTGAAAACGGATTATTCATATCTCATTCAGGACCTTCCGATAAGGTAAGAAATATGGAAGGATTCAATAAAATCTTTGAAGGAGATTATTCCGGTCCGATTTTATATGATTTTTTATGGAACAGATATAATAGTGTAACCGACTACACAAAAGCGGATGTTAGCAGATTTCTGGAAATCGTCGGCTCAAAAGTTATGGTTGTGGGTCACTGTCCGGTTGAATCATATAAAGTATTTGGCAGTCAGATAATCATGTCCTCAAGTTTCGCTACAAAAGTAAAAACTTATTTGGATATTGATTTGTCTATGGAAATAAATGATGTTAAGGATGTTCAAAAACAATTGAAATTCATTATCGGGTGATTGGATGTATTACATGTATCATCACGGAAAAAAGACTTATGAAGAAATAAAAAGATATTTTTTCAAGGACTTAGATGATACTCTCCTGGGATTTGTCCGGTCAAACGGCAGGACCGAAGGTTATCCGGAACATCTTTTGACTGTTTTTATAGCTTTTGATTTAACAACAGAATATTATTTGGACTTTGAACTGGATGAAAGAGATTATGAACATTTTAAACGTTTAAATTTTTCTTTTGAAAACTGGATGTCAGTTTATGGTCTGTTCAAACAAACATTGAAATTCAACCATAGGCTCAATCCATTCATAAGTCTGTTTTATTATAATTTAATTTATTCAGGTCCTTTTGGCGAGGATATTGAAGGCCTTGACATGTCTGATGAACTTCTGGCTTTGATGGGTGAAGAATTGAAAAAATTATATAATCTTTTCGACAAATATTTCATTAGTGATGATTCATGTCTGATAAAAGAGATTGTAGAATCCGCAAAAGCGGTTTCAATACCTGCATTTGTCGTTGTACATCTTGCTAATTGGATTAATGAACATGTTGGTGATGACAAAAAAGAGTTGGGAGACTTGATTTGTGAGCTGTACATAACAGCAATAGAGAAAATATTTAAAAAACCGGAATTAACAGACAATGATTACATGGAAATCAGTTCCATATGTTTTGAAGTGGACACTTCAAATTTCAATGAAAATCAAATTGATCATGTTTATTCTGTAATTGGAAAATATAATGTCGATAAAATGAAAAAATCAATATATAGAAGGAGCTTTATTCGTAATCCAAGATTTAGGTGTTAAGTATGACTGAAAAAGAGACTGAAAATGATTTAAAAGGTTATATCGATAAATTTTTCGATGAACTGGTATTATATGATGACTATAAAAATGGTCATTGCTATAAGGACTTGTTAAAAGCGGGAATTGATTTATTTTTTGAACATGAGAACTCCTATAATGCATATGAAATTTATAGGACATTTTTCATGATTTATCAAATCACAGATGAGGATAACTTAAAAAACAATGGTGAAGTGATAACCCTTGTAAAAGAACCTAATGTAATCCTCAATTTGGTTAAGACAATGAAAAAATATGAGGAAAGCACTGGGGATTTGATTGACAAACAAAGGGATCACCTTATTCACTCTGTAAATGTTTTCTTATTGGGTCTGGCAATTTATGCCCAAAACAGAAAATACAGGGAATTTTTCCAGGGTTATGTTTTCAAAAGTAATTATGATACATATTACAGACTTGAGAACGGTGATTTTTCCCATGAGGAATTTTTATATCGTTGGGGAATAGCTGCTTTATTCCATGATATAGGATATCCTGTTGAAATTATTGGAAAGCAACTTAAAAAATTCATTAATGGGGGAGTTAAATCAATTTCACCGACATACAGTGCAGATACTGCAATTGATTTTAAGGATTTCAATGAATTTAACACCCTTGTAAAATTGGATTGTAATTTTGCAGATGAGTTTACAAAAACATATCCTGAGGCCAAATTCCTGAATCTATTCAAACCAACAGATATTGTTGCCCATAAGATATCAACAGATTTTGGCAGCGTTAATGTTAATGATGTAACAAATCACTTGGATAATTTTGTTTATTCCATGGGTGAGCTTGGTTTTATCGACCACGGATTTTTTTCATGTATTTTGGTATTGAACTCCTATGGTTATCTAATCCAGAAATATGCTCAAAACCATGACTTTTTCTTCTATCCTATAGTGGATAGTGCATCAGCTATTTTACTGCATAACTACTACAGAAACGTATTGCAAAAAGATCCGTTTAACTTAAGGGAGCTCCATCCGTCCCAGTCTCCTCTTGCTTTCCTATTGATATTATGTGATGAGCTTCAGGAATGGGGAAGACAGGCATTTGGTGTCAAAGACAAACAGAAAGCTCATGTAAACGGATTTAAATTAACAATCGATGACGATATGTTAAATATAAGATACATTGGTCAAAGCGGATATCTTGGTAAAGGATTTCATAAAGATAAAAGGGCACTTCTTTATAATGTCTTATCTGTTGATAGTGTATTCCAATCTGGTTTAATTGTTTCTACTGATGTTCAAGAACATTTCATTACATCTGGTATCGATGATGATATTCAAGGTCCGGATATTCTTTTAAGAAATGTTGAAAACCTGGCTATTATGATTCATGAATATTATAATGACACTATCAGAAAAGAGTATGAGGATGCAGTTGAAAAAGGTGATGTCAGTGAGGAGTTACAGGAAAAATATGATGGCATAAAATCCTATCATGAACTTTCACCTCAGCTTAAGATTGCCAATATCAGGCAAGCAAGGTCCATTCCAACCAAATTGGCAATGATTGGATGTGAAATTGCAAACAAATCCGATGAAAGGCCAGCAATAACAGAATTTTCACCAGATGAAGTGGAGGATTTGGCAATTTTCGAGCATGATGAGTGGTGCAAGGAAAAAGAAGGAACCGGCTGGACATACGGTGAAGTTAAAGATACTGATAATTTCATTACTCCATATTTGGTTCCATGGGATGAGTTAACAGAGGAAATCAAGGAATACGATAGAGATCCTGCAAGAAACATTCCATCTTTAATGCAATCAATAGGATTAAAAGTTGTTACAAGCAAAATCAGATTATTGACATTTGAAATGCATGATTCTTATCAACAAGATGTTGCATTTGATGATTTGCCGGAATATGTCAAATATACTAACTACAAACAGGCTGATTACTTAATTAAAATATTGTCCCTTATGGGTTATTCCGTTGTTGATGCAGATTCATCCGGTGAAGCCATAACAGGTTTTGATTATGACACATTGGATTATTTTGCTGAAAGGGAACATGAAGCATGGTGTAAACTTAAATTTAATTTGGGTTGGAGATATGGTCCTGTAAAAGATGAAATATCAAAAACTAACCCTAATCTTGTTGAATGGGATGTCCTTGACTTCGATAACAAAGAAGCCAATAGAAACACCTTCAAGAATCTTCCTGAAATGTGCAGAAAAGTCGATTTGAAAATTGTTAAAAACTAATTAACAATTTTTATTATTTTTTTTAAAATTTTTTTGATGTAAACTATTTTTTCCATCATGTTAAACTTATCTATAATTAAATATATATTTAACTTTAATTAGTTAAGGTGGAACAACGATGAGTAATGACGCTATTGATAATGAAAATTTCAAAAAATACATCGATGATTTTTTTGATGGTCTGGAGTTGTATGATGATTACAAGGGAAGGCATCACTATAAAAAATTATTAAAGGCATCAATTGATGTTTTTTTACAGTATGAAAGTAAATATACTGCTAAAGATGTATATAGAATGTTTTTCATGATTTACCAAATCACCGATGAGGATAAATCAAAAAGACAGGAAAAAAAGGATCTTGTTGGCGAACCGAACACTGTTTTAAACCTCATAGAGGTAATGGAAAAATATGAAAAGAATACCGGTGAACTAATCGACCGTCAAAGGGACCATTTTATCCATTCAGTCAATGTTTTCCTGTTGGGTTTGGCAATATATTCCCAAAATCAAAACTATCGGGAGATATTCACTGATTACATCGAAGAAAGCGATTATGAAAAATATTATGGTTATAAAGAGGGTATCGTATCTCGTGAAGAGTTTCTGTATCGCTGGGGAATAGCTTCACTATTGCATGATATAGGCTATCCGTTTGAAATTGTTGGAAAGCAATTGAAGAAGATAATCAATGAGGGTGTCAAATCCATTTCTAATTCTTATGATGTTAAACTGGGCATTGATTTTGCCGAATTTGATGAATTCAATTCAATTGTAAAAATTCCTCCATATTGCTTTGCTGAAAAATACCGTGAGAAAAATGATGATACAAGAATTTTAAACTTATTTAAACCTACAGATATCCTTGGTTACAAAATTGCGAAGGATTTTGGTTTTGATGAGAACTACACTAAGCTTTTAATTGATGATTTAAATTCATTTGTTGAATATATGAAAAAAGAGGATTTCATTGATCATGGTTTTTACTCTGCAATTTTGGTTTTAAACTCATATGGTAAGGTTCTCCAGAAATATAAAAAAGATTATGATTTCTTTTTCTATCCTGTTGTAGACAGTGCATCTGCCATATTATTGCATAATTATTATAATAAGACATTGCAGAATAAAAAGAAACCATTCAAATTAAAAGTAATGGATCCTCATAAGTCACCTATTGCTTATTTGTTGATTTTATGTGATGAACTTCAGGAATGGAACCGACAACCATTTGGAATACTGGACCAGAAGAAATTACATGTAAATGAGTTGCTCATTGAAATCAGTAACAGAAAAATGACTATTGAATACATTTTAAAAGATGGTTTCATAGGTTTGGGCTTTTCAAAAGATAAACAGGAATTCATAAATGGCGTTTTAGATATTAATCCAGTTTTCGAAAATGGACTTGATGTTGGCAGTGAAGTTCGACCTGAAGTACAAAATGAAATAATGAGGCACAGTGACATTGAAGATATTCAGGCTCCGGACATATTTATGAGAAATATTGAAAAAATAGCTATACAAATCAATAAAAATTATAATGAATCTATTAGAAAGCGATATGCCCGTGCAAAGAAAAAGGGAAAAATACCTGAGGATTTAGAAAAAGCACATAGCTATTTAGAAGATGATTTCTTTAAATTAGCCCCTGAATTCCAATTATCCAATTTAAGGCAAGCAAGATCAATTCCAAAAAAATTAAACCTGATAGGTTGTGAAATTGCTCCTAAAAAGGATCCAAGACATAGAATAGGGCCAAGAGGTTTTGATGAAAGCGAAATTGAAAATTTGGCAAGGTATGAACATCAGGAGTGGTGTGAAGAAAAAAGAGGCAATGGCTGGATTTTTGGAGAAGTAAAGGATAATAAAAAAAGAATTTCTCCTTATTTGGTGAAATGGGAAGAATTAGATGATAAAACAAAGAATTTGGATGAGAATGCTATAAAAAACATACCTAAACTTTTAGAGTCAATCGGCTTAAAGGTTGTCAGAAGCAAAATCAGGCTTCTTACATATAAAATGCAGGAGTATTATGAAAAGGATAATCCTCAAGAAACAAAAGACCAGAATGCAAAAGTTAAAAAGAATGCCACTTCCGAAGAGAAATTTAATGCATTGGACAATCATGTAAAATATGCAAATTACAAGCAGGCAAATTTCATTGTTCAAATTCTCAAGGAGAAGGGTTATGAACTGGTGGACATTAATGATAAAAGAGATTCAATCCCTGAATTTGGCAATAATGACATCGAACATTTTGCAAAAAGGGAGCATTATGGCTGGTGCAGGCTTAAATATGATTTAGGTTGGAAATTCGGTGAAAATTTCAACGAAGAGAAAAAACTATCTCCAAATCTTGTAAAATGGGAGAAATTAAACAAAAAGGTTAAAGATAATAATAGAAATACTTTTAAAAATCTCCCAGTCATGTGTGCTGAGGAGGATGTCAGCTTAAAGATTGTCAAAAGTGAATAATTTTTTTATTCACTCTTTTTTTTATTTTTTTCAAATCGATTTTAAACTATAGCAATTTTATATTACATCAGCTAATATATTTGTAATGCAGACCAGTGACAATATAGAATCGATTATCAATAACCCGAGAAAAGCCATTAATAGATTGGCATTTCCAACTATTTTTTCAATGCTATTAATGTTTCTGAATAATCTAATTGACAGCTTTTGGGTTTCAGGGATAAATGCTGATGCATTGGCCGCTTTAGGTTTCATATCTCCATTATATCTAGTTATAATAGGTCTTGGAAGCGGTGTCGGAGCAGGTGCAAATTCTCTGATTTCCAGATATGTCGGTGCCGAAAGATTTGACGATGCAAACAATGCAGTTATTCACTCATTGATTTTGATGGTAATAGTATCTGTCATTGTTTTAATTGTCGGTGTTTTCTTTTTGGATGATTTGGTTGTTCTTCTTGGTGCGGCAGGTGTCAAATCATATTGTCTAAGCTATGGATTTATAATATTTTTGCTCAATATTGTATTTCTGGCTCCAAATGTTACTGCAAGCATATTCAGAGCTGAAGGTGATGTGGCACGTGCTACAAATCCTTTGATTTTAACTGCAATTGTCAATATGATTTTGGATCCGATTCTGATTTATGCTCTAAATCTGGGCATTTTTGGAGCGGGCCTTGCAACAGTAATATCTTCATTTATCGGATGGCTGTGGATGCTTTACTGGATTTATGTTAAAAGGGATACATTCTTTAGGTTTGATTTATCCTATTATAAACGCAATTTTGAAATATATAAGGAAATTCTTGTTGTTTCTCTTCCTGCAGGAACAGAAGAGATTATCTTTTCTCTGGTTGCAATAATTCTTAATTATCTGATTATGGTAACAGCTGGCGTCAATGAGGTTGCATCATTTACAATAGCCTGGAGATTCATTTGCATTGCATTTTTGCCGTGCATGGCAATTGGAATAGCTACGATAACTGTTTCAGGTATTGCATATGGTGCAAGAAACTGGCAAAACTTCAATGAAACAATTAAATACTCTACAATGCTGAGTCTTGCAATTACATTGGCTATTTGCTTTGCCTTTTATGTTTTTGCATTTCCAATATGCGGACTGTTTAACTTGCAGGCGGCAAATCCCGCTTTGGTTGGCCGTGCAGCCGAAATATTGCAGCTTCTGGTCTTTTACAATTGTCTGATTTCTTTTGGAGCTACCGCTGCATATACCTATCAGGGTGTCGGTGCAGGATTCAAATCATTGGGTTTGACAGTTTTAAGGGAATTGATATTGAGCATGGCCTTTGCTTATGTGATGGGCATTACATTTTCAATGGGTGTTTTTGGAGTGTATCTGGGAGCAATTATCGGAATGAATATAGGTTCGATTCTGGGTTTTGCCTGCATTTGGATATTCAAT
>NZ_JBGULU010000090.1:0-3266 GCF_045116495.1 Methanobrevibacter sp.
TTATTTACTACAACTTTTCCTTTGCTGTTTTTAATTGTAATGTTGACCTTCTCTTTAGACAATGGAGTTTTGTTCAAATCAGTCAACTTAACTGACAAATCATCTCCTTCATATAAAGTCTTATTGCTGGTAATTTTAATTTTAGTTGGTTCTTTGGCATGCATTGGATTTAATACAGTAAATCCAATTATAGCTGCAAGAACAACAATTATGGCAACTAAAATTATAATAATATTTTTGTTTTCCATTTAAATCACCTTCTAAAAAAATAAAATAAGTAAAATCCGAAGAAATTACTTATTTTCAAGAATGAAACAAAACTACAATTGAGAATAGAAGTCACCATCTCTCATGAATGGTTCAACAGGGTCTTCACCACTCAACGCACGACTTTTATCCTCAATGAAATTTCCACTCGGAGTCCAAAATCCATATCTGCCGTCCTTATAACCATATGTTAATGTTCCATCACTTCTTTCGACATATGTATCGCTTGAAGAAGAAGAGGACTGTGAAGCTACAACTTTTTCCTCTTCTTTAACAGTCAATTTTTGTGTTGTAGTATTACCAGTATAGTTTTCATTTCCACCATAGGTAACATTAACAGTGTATTTTCCAGGATTTTTATCAAGTTTTAAAGTCCCAATACCTTTTTTATTAGTTACAACTGAATGGTAATCACTAGATCCATTTTTACCAGTGATTGTGATGTTGACCGTTTGATTAGCTAACGCAGTCCCATTAGCATCAGTTAACTTTACTTTTAATGATTCCCCTTCAGTCAGTGTGGAATTACTTTTAAATTTTAGTTTTGTATCCTGTTTGGCCATATTCGGCATCATCATTGCAGCAATTCCTACTAAAAGTACGGCAATAATTACAATCAATGCGATTATAATAATTTGATTCCTTTCCATTTTAATTTCTCCATAACTGTTTAAAACATTGCAACATGAAAAAAACTTAATTAATTATGATAAACACCATATTTTGGGTCGTATTGAACATACATGCCTGATTCAGCATCATATTTTACATCCTGACCACTTATTTGCTCGGCATGCATTGCTTGTTCTTTGGTTATGCCAAGAGAATCAGTTTCAGGACCGTCAAAATCATTTCCACCACTATAACTAGAGCTACTTACACCAGATTCTACTTCTGCAACCGCTTCCTTAATGGTTAATTTTTGTGTTGTATTATTGCCCGTGTAATTTTTATTTCCCCCATAACTGACATTAACTTTGTATTTGCCTTTTTTCAAGTCCAAATCGAGTTTTGCTTTACCCTTGGAATCAGTTTTTACAACATTATCAACAACTACTTTGCCTTTGCTATCGGTTATTGTAATGTTAACTATTTCGTGTGATATAGGTGTTTTATTCAAATCGGTCAATTTTATTGACAATTCCCCGCCTTCATTTTGTTCTTTATCACTGGTAATTTTAATTTTTGTGGGTTCTTTAGCATTATTCGCTTGTAAAAACATCACCCCTAAAACTGCTGCAAGTATAATGATTATTGCAACCATAATTATTATTATCTTTTTGTTTTCCATAATTTAACCTC
Source organism: Methanobrevibacter sp. (assembly GCF_045116495.1). GTDB lineage: Archaea > Methanobacteriota > Methanobacteria > Methanobacteriales > Methanobacteriaceae > Methanocatella. The sequence continues at coordinate 1,570 of NZ_JBGULU010000090.1, forward strand.
AAAACTATACTTAAACTGGTTCCCACCTATTGTTTCCTAAATGTCTCATATAACCTCCGCCAGGTTCTTGAACAATATCTCCAGTATAATATGTTTTAAGTGATTGTCGGCTATAATAAGCGCCAGGATCATTATTGGATGAGCTGCTACTTGAAGTTGAATCTACCTGAGCTTCAGCAACCTGTTCTTCAATAGTTATCTTTTTAGTAGCATTACACTCATTATACTTATCATTACCACTATAACTGACAGTTATATTGTAGTTTCCAGGATTCTTATCAAGTTTTAGAGTCCCTACACCTTTTTCATTAGTTACAACTGAATGGTAATCGCTGGATCCATCCTTATTAGTTACTGTAACATTAACAGTTTGATTAGCTAATGCAGTCCCATTAGCATCAGTCAACTTTACTTTTAATGAGTCTCCTTCAGTCAATGTGGAATTACTTTTAAATTTTAATTTTGTATCCTGTTTAGCCATATTCGGCATCATCATTGCTGCCAGACCTACCAAAAGAGCGGCAATGATTACAATCAATGCAATAATTATGATTTTGTTTTTATCCATGAAATCACCCAAATATAATATTAAGTAATATTGTGTCAATCCTATGTATATAACAATTACGACATTATTTTTCAACCTCATCTACTATTTGGAGTTGGTTTTTCCAGAGAATGTTTTACCGTACCTGCAGAGTAACTTTCTTACCGGATTTAAGATACACTTTGCCATCAGCAGAAGATCCTACAATAGTCTTAAGAGTTACAGTGTATTTTTTGATTTTAACACTTGCTTTATAGGTTTTAGCGCTTGCTTTGATTGTAATTGGTTTTTTATCCAAATCAACACAGACAACCGCAAATGTACTGTTATAATTTATGCCAAAATCATTGAAGGCAATTACATGATTCTCATCATTCAAATGAAATCATATGAAAAAAATAAAAAAAAGTAACCACTGAGCCCAATGCAGTTCACGGCAAAACGCATGAGTCAATTTTTAATGGAATATTACTCTCCGGAAAATAGTTGGCAAAATGCCTTAAATATTAAAAAAACAGAAAATAAACTTTTTTAATAGTTTAAAAAGTAAATGATTATCAGTTACTTATATTTTTTAGAGATTTTTTATAGTAAACGACAAAAAATAGAAAATAGTTATTTTAAATTATCAGCTATTTCATCACCCAGATCGGTTAATCTGTATAATCTTCCCTTTTTAGCATTTTCATTTAGGCATTCAACAATATCCTGACTTTTTAATTCACTTAAAACTTTTGAAATATGATTTGTTCTAATTCCACAGTCTTTTGCTATCTGCGTAGGTATCTTAACCTCATCTTTTAAGGTCTTAACTGTTTTGACCCTATAAGAAGACCCAATAATATAGCCGTACTTAATCAAGGTTTCATCATCCATTGTAATACACCTTCTCTATTTATTAACTAGGTTTAGATATTTAAATTTATCGACATAAAACCCATCAAAAAGCATCATATTACAAATAAAATAATGATTTCATGAATATAACCGCATAAATAAGTAAAATATTATGAATAGTTGAATATAAGTCAAACAGACATGATAATATCAAAAATGGGGAATAGGTAATAATTAAAAAAAAGAAAAATGAAAACTTATTCCAAACTTCCGTCTTCATTAATTACAGTAGAGTTATTTAAGATAGTTAATG
>NZ_JBGULU010000091.1:0-11657 GCF_045116495.1 Methanobrevibacter sp.
TGACCCTCATCATGGCAATATTATTCTGTTTAAACAAGTTTGAAGCAAATATTGAAGTGAGAACTGTCAAATACTCAATCATAGAAAAAATTATCCTATTTTTCCTAATAATATTGTCCATCCTATTTTTCGTCATTTATGATGAGCTGATGGTTATCAGTATGATTTTTACATACCACTTCAATGAAGATTACATTCAGCTATTCAACTTTTGCTTTGGAAGCGGGCTGATGATTCTCATTTGCATATTCCACATCCACTATGTTGAAAAAACGATAACCAATCCTATATACGGCCTAATCGATTCATTAAACCAATACGGAAATGATGAAGATGAAGACTACAGGGAGAACTACACTGAAAAATTCAAAAACTATTTGAAAAACAACGATGATATCTCACGACTGATTGAATCGTTTATCACATTAAACAATAACATTGAAAACAATTTAAATGACCTCCAAAAGACAACCGCCGAGAAAGAAAAAATTGAAACTGAATTTAGTATTGCAAGCAATATCCAATCAGGAATGCTTAAAACAAATTTCGATGAATTCTCCAATGGCGAGCCTTTTGAGATTTATGGATTAATGAAACCTGCAAAAGAGGTTGGGGGAGCATTTTATGACTATTTCAATATAGATGAAGAAAATATAGCTTTCTTTATTGGAGATGTGAGTGAAACAGGAGTTCCTGCAACATTATTCATGGTCAAAACCATGCAACTAATTGAAAACCACAGCAAATTCAATTCTGATCTTGAAGAACTTTTTGAAGAGGTTAATGAGTTAACCTCTATGAGAAATGACGATAAAGTGATTGTCACATCCTGGTTTGGAAAATTAAATATCAAGAGCGGAAAGTTAAGTTTTGTTAACGCAGGACATAATCCCCCATTAATCAAACATGACAATCAGGATTTCGAATATTTAACTGTCAAACCTGATTATCCTTTAGGAATCATGGAAAATGTAAAATATGAAAAACAGGACCTATATTTAAGTCCTGGAGATATGGTGTTCTTATATACTGATGGAGCAATAGGAAAAAGAAACACTCCTGATTCTTTTTACAGTGATGATCTTTTGAAAGAAACAGTAAACAAATATAATGATGAGAAGTTAGAAAATATGATTAAAAGCATTGAAACCGATTTAAATCAAGTTTACAATTATAATAATCCAATCGATGACATTACAATACTGGTAATAAAATACAACGGTTGTGAAAGTTATGAATAGAATCAGGAACCTTTTTAAATCAAAAAAATTTATTTTATTATTCTCAATGAGCATAACTTTTATAACAATATTACTGCTAAATATTTTTGATGCCACCTCAGATATGAGCATTGAAATTGCCATACTGCCTGTTTTAGGTTTATTGTGGGGTCCTATCGGAATTTTAGGATTCCTTATAGTAGAAAGCATATATTTCATTGTATATGACCCAAGTGACATCATATTTGTCCTAAAAATAATGACTGTATTGTTTATAAGCAGCATGATGCTGTGGAAATTATGGTATTCCGTTATGAACCGGGACGGCCATGAAATTCCTAATTTAAACAGTTTATACAATATAATTAAATTTTTCTCCCTGTTTATAGTTTATATGGGAGTGGCGTATATTCTGTTATATGGATTCATTAAAGGAAATTCCGATGCCGAGTATTTATATGAAAATATGGTAATGATATTCCCATTGAGCGTGCTTATTTTGATAATGGGGATACATACTACAGTCAAATATAAAATACCATTATATACTCCAAAAAGAGAATTGAAGTATATTTTGCCTGAAAAAGCTTACTTCATCATATTAATTGCCGCAATCATTATCGGACTGGCGAATATCCTATTGGTGAACAATGAACTTTATTCAAGAATGATAAGTATTTTAGTAATGGTGCTCCTGATAACCTATATAACAAAACCATTGGGAGATAATTATGCAATAAAAGAAGATATACCTCTAAATTTATTCAATAAAATTAATTATTCCCTATTCATACTAATGCTAATCCTGCTTGGGTTAGCGACTTTACCTCTGTATGTATTTATTCCTGAGGACATAACTCCGACAGACGTACTCGGCAATTTTTCATACATTATTATAAACTACATGACATTAATGCTCATTCCAGTTTTAGGTTATATGTATTACCTGGAAAAAAACATGACAAAACCTATCAACCGGTTATCAAAATCATTGTCCAGATCAATGAATAACAAAGAAGATTATCAAATGCTTAAAGACGATTTAAATTCAATAACCGTTAACAATGAACTGAAATCCCTTGCAGAGTCAATGCTTAACATGGAAGAAGATTTGAATCTTTACACAAAACAGCTAATTGAAGTAACTTCCCAAAAAGAGAGATATGAAACAGAAATGAAATTAGGTCATGAAATACAGGATTCCATGATTTCCAAAAATTTTGAAGAGTATAATGATGGTGGAAAATGTGAAATCTGGGGACTGATGAAACCTGCACGTGAAGTTGCCGGTGATTTCTATGACTTTTTCAAAATAGATGATGACAATATAGGATTTGTGATAGGAGACGTCAGTGGAAAAGGAATAACCGCCTCATTGATTATGGTTAAAGCAATGACATTAATCCAGGATTATGCACGACATTTAGAAGATCCTTCAGAAGTATTTTATGAAGTGAATAATCTTCTTTGTGAAGGAAATGTTGAAAATCTCTTCGTTACATGCTGGCTTGGAAAAATAAACTTCAAGACAAAGAAATTATCCTATGTCAATGCAGGACACAATCCTCCATTAATCAAGCAAAATGAGAATTTTGAATATTACACCATAGATCCCGGAGTGGTTTTAGCTGCAATGGAAGATATGCCTTATGAAACAAATGAACTCCAGTTAAAATCCGGAGATGCGATATTTTTATATACTGACGGAATAACTGAGGCAAATTACAATTATAATGATTTCTACGGCGAGGAAAGATTAAAAAACATCTTAAATAAGCATAAAAATGAGGATTTAGAAATGATAATAAACGCCGTGGAAAAGGATATAGATGATTTCTGCGAAAATCAGGAGCAGTTTGATGACACAACAATGTTTGCCATTAGACTGAAATAGTTATTTAGAATTACTATCCTTTAAAATACATAGTGATAGAAAATTTTTACCCGGTTAAGCCGGTTCTTTCCATTAAAATTTCAACTCAGCAAATTTTTTTAAAAATCAAAATTCTAATTTTACAAACCTTAATTAAATAGAATTAACAAAATTATTAATGATTATATTTTTAAGGAGATTATAATGACTCGTATTTCAATTTTAGACAAAGACAAATGTCAACCTAAAAAATGTGATTATCTTTGTATTCATTACTGTCCAGGTGTCAGAATGGATGAAGACACCATAGTAATTGATGAAGATACAAAAAAACCGTTGATATCAGAAGAATTATGTGAAGGGTGCGGTATTTGTACAAACAGGTGCCCATTTGATGCTATTACAATTATTAACCTACCTGAAGCTGTAGGTGAACCTATCCACAGATTTGGACAAAATCAATTTGAACTGTTTGGTCTTCCAAGCCTAGAAGAAGGAACCGTTTTGGGTCTTTTAGGACAAAACGGTATTGGTAAATCAACAATAATGAACATACTGTCTGGAAATCTAATACCAAACTTTGGAGACTTTGAAAATACTCCGGAAAACTGGGACGGAGTAATTGAATATTACAAAGGTTCAGCACTTCAAAAATATTTCCAAGATTTATCTGAAGGCAACATTAAAACCATATTAAAACCACAGATGGTTGACAAGCTTCCGAAAGTTGTAAAAGGCAAGGTTAAAGACTTGCTTTCAAATGTTAATGAAAGGGACAAACTGGATTATGTTACTCGGGAATTGCAGCTTGAAAATGTGCTTGACAGAAAAATGGAAAATCTTAGTGGAGGAGAACTTCAAAGAGTTGCAATAGCCGCAACAGTTCTAAGGGAAGGTGATTTCTACTACTTTGACGAACCTACATCCTGGCTTGACGTATCCCAAAGATTAAATGCAGTTCGTGTAATCAGGTCCCTTGCTGAAGAAGGCAAAAGCGTGCTTGTTATTGAACACGACCTTGCAACATTAGATGCGCTTTCAGACAATATCCATATCCTATATGGGCAACCTGGAGGATATGGTGTTGTATCCGGAAGAAAAGGAGTTCGTTTAGGAATAAATGCTTATATCAAAGGATTTTTATCAGAAGAAAATGTCAGAATTAGAAAAACTCCTATTGAATTTGCAATAAGACCTCCAACTCCTGAAGATGAAGGAGATGCTCTTGCAAGCTACACTGACTTAAGCAAAGACTATGACGGATTTAAGCTAAGTGCAGATGCTGGTGAAATATTTTATGATGAAATTGTAACTGCATTCGGTTCAAACGGTATAGGTAAAACCACATTTGCAAAAATGCTTGCAGGAGTAGAAGAACCAACTACCGGAGAAGTTGATGAAGACGTTACAATAGCTTACAAACCACAATACATTGTTTCCAACTTTGAAGGAACAGTACAGGAATTCCTATATGTTAATGTGCCTAATTTCGGAACTAAACTCTTTGAAAGCGAAATTATGAAACCTCTAACCTTAAACGACATTCTTGATAAACCCGTTAAAGGATTAAGTGGAGGAGAACTTCAAAGATTAGCTATAGCAACAACACTATCAAAAGATGCTGAAATTTATCTTTTTGACGAACCGACAGCATTTTTAGATGTTGAACAAAGGTTGATAGCTGCAAGGGTTATTCGTAAAATGGTTGAAAGCAGAAATGCAGCATCACTTATCGTTGACCACGATATTGTGTTTATAGATTACATCTCCGACAGGGCAATGGTATTCAATGGAACTCCAGGTTTAAACGGTCACGCATCAAAACCGACAGATCTCAGAAATGCAATGAATGAATTTTTAGGAAATCTAAACATTACATTCAGAAGAGATAAAGAAACAAAAAGACCAAGAGTAAATAAACTCGACAGTTACAAAGATCGTGAACAAAAAGAAAAAGGAGAGTATTATTACCTGTCCGATTAAATTCTTCAATTACCATCATCATTTAACCAAAACAGATTATTTAAAAAAAATAGTTATTAAAGTAGAGGAGTAACTTTAATAACCATTAAATATGCTAATTATTTCTTTGTACCAATGAAATAATTACAGATATCATATATCATAATAGACATATCGATTACAATTCAAAATACGAAATGACCAATGAAAGATAATTAAAGACCCTTAACTATCTTTCTAAGATTAGTGATCTCCCACTAATCTTAGAAAAATAATTGAAAGATAGAGAGTAAATAGCTAAATAGCTATTTACATTTGAGTTATATGGCCAATTACTATTGAGCCGTGACATATTTTAATTATCATAATAATTTGAAAGTAAAATCAAATCATTTATGATAATCTATATTATACTAACAAGTAATAACCATATAAATGTTATTAAAGTATTACTCAACATATACAGCGTTAAATTATAAAAAGAGAACTATTTATAAGGGATATCCTTAACAAAAGATATTGAAGTTAATATATGCTCCAATAAAGCACCATTGCCCCAAAATGAAAAAAAATAATAACTATGAAATTTTTCAAAACCTATTTAAAATTAAAAATCAAGTCTTAAATTAGTTTATTTATTAAAATATTTCGTAAAAATTGTTATTTTAAAAAAACAATTCCCTAATAATTATAACAAACGAAAATCTGCGAAAAACACAAGAATAAAAATAGTAATACTTTTTATAAAAATAATACTACAATAGATAATAATTATTGATAAAAAAATATTAATTAAAGATAATAGCTATTAAAGTCTTGAGGAGTGAGATGCTTTAATAGCTATTGTAGACAGTGAAAGAAACCATATAAAATTATATAAATCTCTTTATTCATTAATTATCTTACATTGATGGAGAAAAAAGGCAACATCAACTGGTTATGCCAACAATCAATATTGCCCGGCTAATGATGAATTATCAACATAAAATAATTAATCGAAAAATAATCAAAATATTCGCTATTTTAACTATCTTTCTAACATTAGTAGATTGCCACTAATCTTAGAAAGACAATTAATAAAGGGAGTAAATAGCTATATAATCACATATAGCTATTTACAAGAATATATGACTTGACTATTAAACTCTATTTTAATTCTAATGGGCCTAATTTTGTTAGTGTTTTGTGGAATTCCTCCATGGTTCTTTGGAATTTTTCTCCTTCGGATGCTGAAATCCAGTCGTGGCAGAATCTTTCTTTTTCTATTCCGAATTCTTCGAGAATGTCTTCGACTATTTTGGATCTTCTGGACCATTTGTAGTTTCCTGCGTCGTAGTGGCAGTCCCCTATGTGGCATCCTCCTACGAATACTCCATCTGCGCCTTCCTGGAATGCTTTGAATATCATTGATGGGTTTATTCTTCCGGAGCACATTACTCGAATAATTCTAATGTTTGGTGAGTATTGCATACGTGCGGTTCCCGCAGTGTCTGCACCACCATAACAACACCAGTTACATAATAATCCTACTATTTTTAAATCATCAGACATCAAAATCACCTCATAATTCAGTTTTTTCTGGGCTGTATAATGGAGGTTTGATATCATCTGAAACTCCAGCTACATAACCAGTTCTATTAAAGTATTTTTTCTGTAATTTATCAAAGATTAAGGATACTGGGATGTCCATTGGACATACATCGTCACATTGACCGCAGTCTACACAGCTGAAGCTCATATGTGATAACCTTATGCCTTGGAATGCAATTGGGCTAGGCGGAATATTTTGTGCATCCTTGAAGTACGGTTTGTTTAGTTCACAATTTTCAAAGCACCAACAGATTGGACAAACGTCACGGCATGCATAACAGCTAATGCAACGGTTCCAGTCATCCATTTCACTGACTGTTGGATACATTGCATCCTGGTTTTTCTTAGCCATCTTAATCATGATGCCTTCAACTTTCTTTCTGCCTTCAATAGCCGCTTCAGCAGGAGATTTAGTTTCAAGAATTCCTGCTTTTTTAGCACCATCAATTAATTCCTGACCTTTTTCGTCATTGATTTCAATGAATGTCCATCCATCTTCTGCTCCCCAATTTCCACAAGCAATGTTAGCTTTTCTTGGGATTTTTACATCACATCTTTGACAGTTTTTACGACGTCCGTAACCCTCATTTTCAAGGTCATGAATTTTAACTGCCTCTTCGGAACCATCTGCAAGTTCAATGATAAATTGTCCTTTATCAATTTCTTCACTTACAACATCATCAGGGTCAGCTTCGTAGAACAAATCAATCATTTCCCTACCGCTAACCGGTGAAACAGTTCCACCGCAGTTTAAACCAATCATATAAATATTGTCTTTATTAATTTTGTGTCTAGTAATCAGTTCTTCAACAGCCCTCATATCACATGGCTTAACTGTAAATGCAACTTTTTTATCAAAAAAGTATTTTTGAACAAGATCGCCAATCATAGTCGGAGCACAATGGTAAGACCCTGCAGTTTTTAATAAATCTTCTGAGTCAGTGATAAAAACCGGTGTAGCATCATACACGTCATCCTGAGGACTTAATGCCAAAACACCATCAACCAATCCTTCATCAAGTAAATATTTAAGAATACTAGTTACAGCACCACCACATTCACCTGCTCCATGAATATCTGCATTTTGAGATTTTGCTAAAACATAACTCATAATATCCCTCTATTTGTTTAATTCCTCGATAACTTCAATAATACCTAAATCATCAGATTCAACTACAGGATAGAAATTTTGTACATCGCCCATTGCATTTACAAAAGATCCCTCTTGCTCCAACCATGATTTGACAGGGATAACAATGTTTGAGATTTCTGTAGTGTTACTTTCACAACATGCTAAACTGATAATTTTTGATATTTTACTAAAATCATAATCAAATTCATCTACAACATCATCATTGAAAACTAATAAAACTTTAGTGCTATCAAATAATTCTATCATTTCATCACTAGATTTTGAATCTATAATGCCTAAAGCGCCTTTTGTATTGGATTTGCTGAAAACAGGCAAAATTTTACAATTTAAAGATTCAAATTTATCCAAGTCCTCTGCTGCATCAACATAATTAAATACAACAACTGTTGAATCATCAATTTCACCACTGAATTTATCCAAAAATTCCTGAACTGATGAAGTGGATGTTTCATCTGCAATGTTGAAAGTAACTGAACTTTCATTTTTACCTAAAGCAAATATTTTTGCATCATTTTTTTTTGCATGAACAATTCTTCTTCCAATCAAAGGATTTTCATACAATAAGTCACCAATTACAAATACTTTACCTGCATGTGCAATATCATCATATGAAGCAACATCATCATAATTTTTTAAATTATCCGCATAAAATCCAATGTTGAAACCATTAGATTCAGCAAAATTTTTAATTGCTTCGATTTCTTCAATAGAATTATTTCCAGAACAAATTACAGTTACATCGGATGCATCAACTGATTGAATTTCTTTTAATGCATCTGCAATTGCATTATTCAAATCAAAAGATTCAAACTTGTTATTGTAACAATCAATGGAATTTCTTCCATTTGCACAATTTTTTCCAGCATTAACCGGATGTCTTTTATATGGAAATGTCCCAATAATTTCTTCACCATCTAAAATCACGTTTATACCGCAGCCAACACTACATGATGGGCATAACGTGTGTTTAATTTCAAACATAATACATCACCAAAATATTTAAAAAGCAGTACCGAAATTAACTGTAGAACTAATTCCTTCATTTATTAAATCATATTCTGTTTGCCTAGTTAGTGAAATCATATTCATCAAAATAGTGCAAGCATGATGGAAAATCATTTGAGAACATTCATTATGATTAAATTCTTCCAAATCCCCCAATATGACTAATCCTTCAAGTTTAAAATTTAAATTTAAATATTCACCAGATTTTAAAACAATATTATAGTTTATATTCCTTTGATCAGTATTCATATACTCTACTGACCAATCAATATCCAAATTCAAATTTGTATTTTTAGGATTGAAATCTTCACGAATCATCGCTATTTTTTCTACAGTAATCTCCACTACTCTCTCTCCAATTATTTATTAATATTATCTCGAATTATTAAAATTAACAAAATTAATTATTAATAACCTATTATCTAATTAATAGTAATAAACATATAAATGTTATTAAAGTATTACTCGATTATTTGAAGGTATTTTAAATAAATAAGAAAATACAAATCGATAATGAATTAAATATTGTAAATAAATTTAGAATAAAGGAAATTAATGCTTTAGATTAATTTTTTAAAAAAAATTAATAATTATGAAAATTAATTAAATTCATTTAAAATAAAAAATAAGCTTTTATTATGTCAATACAAACGAATTGCTACAAATAAGAAAATTATATTTAAAAATATCTAATTAAAATGAAGCAATAAACTAAAAAATAGAAAAAATTATAAAATAAAAAAAGTAATACTAATTCTAAAATTAATACTACTGCTAAACATATTTTTTTATAAAAAAGTATTACTAAACAATAGTTAATGCATTAGGTACCTTTTTCAAAATATTCTCTTTTACAGGAATCATTGTAGAAGATGCAATTGAAAAGTTAGCGCTTTTAGCCGCAACTTTATCATCACTTTCAGCGATGATAGTGGCATTTAAAGCATTTTGCAAGTTATCTACAGTATTTTTTAACACCCACTCATCAACATCAGATATTATGATTTCATCAACATATTTATCCAGTTCATTAGCAATTACCCATGAAACAAACCTTCCCCCATGTAGAGATATTGTATTTCCATCAGCCAGAGAAACAATCTCATCCAAACTATGTTTCAATTCAATATTTTGATACATTCTAGAATTGACTAATGTTGCCCAGTGTGCATCACCAACATGATAATCACCTATTTTTCTTGGGTATACATAATCAGGACCTGCAATTTTAACAGCTGTTGTTAAAGCCAGCAAATCATGCTTTTGTACAGGAAGACCTCTGTTTGGAAACTCTTCATTGATTATTTGAATTATTCTTGGAAGTCCGAATTTTCCACGCCTGGCAGTTCCAGGTTCATATCCACACATATATCCATGATGATTTTTAGGAAACCCAGTAATTACCATATTCAAACCGGATCTCAAACCTGCCCTTACCTCATGTTCATAAGCCCCATTAGTTGCAACCACTTTTCCGGGTGACAATATCCTTGCAGCCGCAATTGTCTTTGCAAATGCTTCGGTTGTGTTTTCACACCTGTTAAAAGGACCTCCTTCAACTACAATAACGTCCGCACCAATTTCAATGGACTTTTCAAAACCAGTTATGACCTCATCATAACCATCACCCACAAACATGATGGACTCTAAACCTCTACCATATTTTTTAGCCAAGTTTGCAATGTCTTCAGCTTCCCTTAAAGGCGCTGCATGCCCGTCACCAGTCTGTTCACAGGTAACATTAACTGCAACGGATGATGATAATTTAACCCATTCCTCCTTATCGTCTTTTTGCTCCATTTCTTTATCAATCAGACGTTCGTGAATTCTTCCGCGAGGACATTCAGTAAATGCAGGACCCTTATTATAACATTCCCCTCCACATCCACTGATATTTTTTGGAAGCCTCATTGCACCATTTTCACCGAAATGATCCAAATCAAGAGGAACGTCAACAATTTCATGGACTTTCTTCATTACCTCAAGTCCAGTCATTCCGAATTTTTCCCCAATATCAGAAAATGCATAAGCACAAATATGAATTGGAGCACCAATCATATCTGACAAACGGCAATTACCCAATAGATCCATTAACTCCAAATCGGATGCACATGTTCCTGCAACAACTTCAGTCAAGTCACAACCTAAAGGAAATCTTTTAAATTGCATCCCAAGTTTCATTGTCTCTTCCAATGAAAGTTCTGAAATTGCATCAACAACAGATCCTACATCTTTATCCATTTTTGAAATTTCGATTGCCGCATCATCATCATGAACCGCATTTTTTATTAAATCATACATGAAAAATTCTCCAAATTTAAGTTTAACTAATATATTTTTCGTGAAATCATGAATAAATATGTTTCGTTTTAGGCATGCCTAAATCAAGTTTATATAAATTATATTCGCGGATAAAAAGTATTACTAATTTATAAGATAATAAAAAAATAGTATTACCAGTATTACTAAAAAAGTAAAAATAATAGAAAAAATAATACTAAATAAAGCTCAATGTAAAGATTTAAATAATATTACAATTTAAATAAAATATATTACTACATGGCATAAACTACCATAATTATTTAATAATAGCAATTTTAGATACATCTGCCATGTAGTAAAACTTTTTTAAATTTATACTGAATTTAAAAAAAGTTCAATTAAATAATATGGAGACTAAAAAATGGTTCTTTCTAAATTAAAAGAAAGATTCAAACAACATGATAGTAAAGGAGATAAAAAAATGAAAGTAGCAATTTTAGGTGCAGGATGTTACAGAACACACGCTGCAAGTGGAATTACCAACTTCTCAAGAGCTTGTGAAGTTGCAGAAGCAACCGGAAAAGAAAACATT
>NZ_JBGULU010000092.1:0-4741 GCF_045116495.1 Methanobrevibacter sp.
ACTGTTGATGTTTTAGGAGCAACCGATACATTAACATTGAATTTCGCAAATGATTATCCTGTAGGTCAAGTTCTTGAACCAATGCCTCAACTCGATAGCGGTGTTGTTTCAGGTAATGCCGAATTGGCTTCAATCCACCCATGGGCTACAACAGGCAGTCTTGTTTATACCATTCCTGATGGCTTGACAAATGTCAAATCCGCATTTGTCATCGTTAATATTTATTCAGGAAATGGTGCAAATAACTATGGTTTGTATTCAAATGTGACTATGACAACTCCTGAAGGACAGGAAGTATTGGGATATGAAACCTTAAGATTTGACGGGTTCCCATCTTTAACAAATGACCCTACTGTTTATGGTGTCTATTATCACATTACCCGTCAATATTCAGATTATCAAATGATTTATAACGTCACTGACTTACTCAGCAATTCAGCTTCCGGTGATGAAATCACTATTAACGTAAAGAATACAAATATAAGCGATTTGGCTTTTGATGGAAGGATTAAATTAATCAGTTTATTCCTGGCATATGACGATGGTGATTTCGATAAATACAATTACTGGCTGGATGCGGGTCAGTTATGGACACAAGAAGAGGCAGACTTTGATTTCTACACAGGAGATTATTCTGGCGAACCAATTTCTGCATCTTTAAGAGTTGTTGCTCTTTCTTCTTCACTAGCTAGTTATTTTGAGTTCAATGGTGAATCTTTAGTAGACCCTGACGAATATGATAATGGGGCATATTATCAAAACTGCTATTGGGAAGATGTGTCTGATTATATGATGATGGGAGATAATAATAATTTATATTTCTCCGCACCAAGCGAACAAGGTAGCGGATGGGGAGCTCCATCATTTAAAGTTACTGTTGGTCTGTTGGTAGCATACGAAGAAGGATACATGCCTGAAGCATATGTTGATTATTCCAACGGTGACGATGATAACAATGGTGTTAGCCTCTCCACTGCCTTTAAAACTATTGATTATGCTTTAACTAAAGTTGAAGATGGTGGTACTATTTATGTTAGCGGCAATTATGAGCTTGATGGTGTTGGTGTTGAGGGTATTACTATTGATAAGAACATTAATATTGTCGGTTTAGGCGATGACGCTGTATTTGATGCCAATAATGCCGGCAGAATATTCAAGATTAACGCTTACACAGTAGCTTTATCCAACTTAGCATTTGTCAATGCCGACGTTTCAGGTACTAGCGATAAACGTGGAGGTGCATTATGGGCCAATGGTGCTACATTAACCGTTGACAACTGTAAGTTCATCGATAACACTGCTGGCGCCAGCTCATCATATGGAGGCGCTATAAATTTAAAAGGAACTTCTGCTACTATCACCGATTCATACTTTGAAGGCAACTCTGCATATTATGCTGCTGGTGCAATCAATGCCGAAACTGGTAACCGTTTATTAGACATTAGCGGATGTACATTTACAAATAATGAAGTTACAAATACAGGATGGGCAAATGGTGGCGTAATCTGTGCATACGGTCCGGTAACCATCGACAGATCCATATTTTATGGCAATAAATTAGCAGACGGTAAAAACGGTAGAAGCATAAACATGTATAGTGGTGGTAGTTTAACAATCACCAATTCCGTCTTATTGGATGGAGATAAGTCTGTTTATTCAGAATCAACCTCAACAACTTTAGAAAACAATTGGTGGGGAAACAATGAAGTTACCCAAGATTCCAATCCAAAAGATTTAGGATACACCAATAAAGATGTAAACTCATTTGCATATCTAAGTTTATCCACAACAGCTTCTAATCTTGTAAAAAACACTCCAATCAACATTGATATTAATTTAGTTTCAAATGCTGATTTACCTGATGTTCCTGCAACAGTTTCATCAACTCACGGAACATTTAACAAGGAGAGTTTAACTTTAACTGATGGTGCAGGCATAGTTCAATACACTTCCAATACAATAGGCGATAATGTCATCACTGTTGATGTTTTAGGAGCAACAGATTCAATAACTTTAAATTTCAAAGATGATTATCCTGTAGGTCAAATTGTTCCATCAATGTCTCAAATTGATACTGGTGTTGTTTCTGGAGGTGTTGATTTTATTCGAGTTAACCCTTGGTCTACCTCTGGTAATTTAGTTTATACCATTCCTGAAGGCATGACAAACATTAAATCAGCATTTGTTATTGTTAATGCTTATTCCGGAAGTGGTTCTAGTTCATACGGTCTTATTTCAGATGTAACTATGACTACTCCTAACGGACAAGAATTATTAGGACATGAATTATTATGGTTAGATAAAGAATGTGCAGGCGACGCTAATGTTTATGGTATTAATGACCATACCACTAAACAGTATTCAGATTTCCAAATGCTCTATGATGTTACTAATAGTGTTAAAAACTTGAATTCCGGCGATACAATAACTGTTAATGTTGCTGATTCTCAGTACCCTGGCAAGAGTTACGATGGAAAGATTAAGTTAATTGGTTTAGTCTTTGCATATGATGATGGGGATAACGATAAATATACATACTGGTTGGATGTTGGTCAATTATGGACCCAATCCTCTTCTAGTTTTGATTTCAATACTAGGAGTTATGCTGGTGCAATAGATAATATTTCTTTAAGAAGTATCATTTTATCTAGTCAACTTGCAGGTACATATAAAATAAATAATGCAGCTCATAATCCTGAATCAGTTTATTCAGGTAACTATTTAAAAGATGTTAAATGGAATAATATTGCATCTGATTTCAATAGGGGAAGTAACACCAATGTTAAAGCTGAAAGTATTTCAGGTTCACATAAATTTAATTTAGCTTTATTGGTTGCAACCGAACTTGAAACTCCGGCCCTTCCAGAGGTTTCAATCACTCAAGTTAAAACATCCTGGAATGACGGCATCTTTGCAGGAGTTAACAATACTTTCAAAGTTACATTAAATAATGCTGAAGATGCTGCAGTTGAAGATTTAGTTCTTGAAGTTTATTCAGATGAAACCGGTGCATTAGTTGCAAGTTATAACATTGATTCATTAAATAGTGGAACTTCAACAATTTCTGTAACCGACCCTGCAATTCGCCAAATAACCGAACAAACTGTATGGCCGGATGCTAGTAACAATAAAATTAAGTTCACATTTAATTTAATGCAAGGCAGTGATTTGCTTTCCACTTTAAGTGTTGATAAAATACTTGCTTATAATGGTTATTTAAATAAAACTTATGCATACGAGGGTCATGATAATGTAATTAATAGAAAAATAACAATTTCTGGTGACATTATTATAGATACACAACCTGTGAGTGTTTACGCCGACCAATATTCCAGAGAGAGAACAGAAACCTGGAATATTCAAACTCCTGATGGTGCTGAAATTGAAAAAGTCCTTTTATTCTTTGCATATAACTGGGATACCTCATATTATCCTGATGGTTGGACTTTAAATTTCAATGATGATGAAATTACTGGCACAGAAATTAGTTACGAAATGGATAGGGGAAATCTTGGTTATTATGGAGCATATAATTATGGTCTTGTTGTCTATGATGTAACAGACTACTACAAAGTAAATGATGAAAATAGTTTTATTATAACTAAAACAGGCAATTGTGCATTATATCCATCCACATTGTTTGTTTTATATAATATGTCCGATAGCGTTTCTGTTAAAGATGTCTACTTCTCAGATATCTGTGATGTATTCTATCCATATTATAATTCAGAAGGATATGATGATTTACTTAAAGTACTTGTAGATTATAACAATATTGAATTAACTAATATGACTCAAGCAACTTTGTATGCATTTGCCGGATCTGCTGATAATAATGATGCAGATTTACAATTCAATGATTTAACTGCTTTAAATGCGTATCATGGTAACTCAAATACTTGTGAGGCATATGTATTTGATGTAACTAGTGGTATTTCAGAAAATAACCTTGCACAGTTTATCACTACCACTCGATCTTCAACTGTTGTTGCTTATGAGCAAATTTTAGTTGTTGAAAGAACAGTTAAAAAGTTAGACCCTACTATTACTGTTTCTGATTCTTTATCTGTTGATGTTGATGGTACTGTTGATGTTGGTGCTTCTACTGATAGTGATGGTGCTTTGGCTTATGAGTCTAATGATACTGGTGTTGCTACTGTTTCTGATGCTGGTGTTGTAAGTGGTTTGAAATCTGGTAAAGCTAAAGTTACTGTTAGTGTTCCTGAGACTGAAAGGTATAATGCTCAGTCTGTTGATGTTGTTGTGACTGTTAATAAAGTGGATGCCACTATTACTATTGTAACTCCAGATGATGTTCAATCTGGAAACAATACAAGTGTAAATATAACAATTCCTGGCGCAACTGGTGATGTAATTGTTATCATTGAAGGTGAAGAAACTCTTGTCCATTTAGAAAACGGATTTGCAACTGTGCCTATTGAAAACATCGCTGCAGGCAATCACAATGTTGTAGTGATTTATCATGGTGATGACAAATATAATGGCAATTACAAAGTTACAACATTCAACGTTGCAGAAGAACCTGTTCCAGAACCAGATAATAATATTACTATTATTATTGATGGTGAGGAATATAATATCCCTGCTGTGAATGGCACTGTTGTCGATACAGGTTTACCTGATGAACTTGCTGAAGCTAAAGAAAAGATTGATAATTTAACTGATGCTCTTGCTGATGCTAATGGTAAGGTTGATAATTTAACTGATGCTCTTGCTGATG